>JBBJOX010000299.1:0-3800 GCA_037724245.1 Thermomicrobiales bacterium
ACGTTCGTGACTGAATGGTGACTAAATGGGGTTTCGACGCCAAAACCCTTGATTTCATGGGCTTTTTCGACCTGAGTGCCGGGTACAGGACTTGAACCTGCACGACCTTGCGGCCACCAGCTCCTAAGGCTGGCGTGTCTGCCAATTTCACCAACCCGGCATCGCCCCGGAAGGGCACTCAGCCGAGTGTACCGCACGCGCCTCTGATACACTTCAGGCTGGTTTCTGGATGACATCCCGCACCATTTTGCCGCCATTCGCTTCCGGTAACGCCGTCGTTTCATGCAGGTGTCCGTGGTGTCAGCGTTTCGCTTTCTTCCAGAATCGAATCCTCCCCTAGCCGGTGACGACGACCTCGATCGACCGCGCGATCCCCACTCTTCAACCGCCTTTATCGGCCGCCTCCGCGAACTCGATACCCTGCGTACCCGCCTGGTCGCTGCGCATCGCGGATCCGGCGGGGTGATCATGATCAGCGGTGAACCGGGAGTCGGTAAATCGAGGCTCGCCACCGAGGCGATGCAACTCGCACGCAAGCAGAAGTTCGCGGTGATCCGCTCCCGCGTGATCGAAGGCGATTGGCAACCGGAATACCAGTGCTGGATCGAGATCATCACGCAGGCCATGGAATGGTTGCCCGGATCGCTGACGACTCGGCAAATTCCCGACTGGGTTCCACCGCTGGCCCCGCTGATCGAACCGATCGGCCAACGGTTCCCCGATGTCCCCGCCTTTGCCCCAGCCTCGAGCAATGAGGAGCGATTCCGCATTTGCAATGCGGTTGCGCGATGCCTGCACGATATCGCGAAAATGCAGGCCCTGGCTCTGGTGGTGGACGATCTGCAATGGGCCGATGCCGATTCCCTGAGAGTGCTCCACTACCTCGCTTCCGGGGCAGGTTCGTCGCGCATACTCGTGATTCTGCTGGTGCGGGATGATCAACTGACCATGAATTCGTCGCTCGGCGATGTGCTTGGTCGGCTCCAGCGCGAGGAATCGTTTCAGGAACTGCGCCTTCGCGGGCTCGATCGCCTGATGATCGGGCAACTGGTGGCTGATCTGGCGCGGCGGCCGATTGGCGACGCTGCCGTGTCGCTGATCAACGATGCAACCAACGGCAATCCGTTCTACTCACTGGAGCTGGCCCGATATCTGATCGACGAACGCCTGATCGATCGGGTCGGCGAACCCGGCTTCTTGCATAGAATTCAGGATGTACGTATTCCCGAAGGTTTGCGGTGCCTAATCGAGCGCCGACTGCTCCGTTTGGACGAATCAACCCAATCGTTGCTTCGTCTGGCCGCGATCTGCGGGGACACCTTCGACGATGCCGATCTGGTGGCGCTGTCGACCCGGGATGAAATCGAGGTGCTGGATGCGATCGATACGGCGCTGGCTGCGCAGTTGATCCGACCGAGTCCGTCAGAACGGCATCGCTATCACTTCGTTCACCAGTTGATGCAACACACATTGGCGGATAGTTGGGCACCGTCGAGACGGATTCGCTTGCATCGCACACTGGCTGATGGATTGGCCTCGGCGGCGGCACGAGGTGCACATCCGCAATCGGCGCAGATTGCCCGGCACTATCTGGCTTCGGTAACACTTCCTGGTGGTGAGGCAGGTATCCCCTTTGCCATTGCGGCCGCGGCGGATGCACGGCGTGCCTACAATCCAATGGATGTCGTTCGCAACTTCCGGATCGCATTGGAGCTTGCCGCTGGTGTATCGGCACGGGCCAAAGCCGACATTCTGATGTCGCTGATGGTTGCCGAATCGGAAGCGTTTCTGCTCGATGATGCGCTTCGTACGACAACCGAAGCGTTGACAGCGCTGCAAGAGGCTCAGGCTACGCCCGGCGAACGGGCCCAGTTCATAGCGGTGGCGGTGACGACGCTTCACGATTCGGGCATGCCCAACGAAGCCTGGATGCCCCTGCTCAATCTCGGGCTCGAGCTGACCCCTGCCGACGATCGGCAAACCTGGGCTCGCCTGACCCTGCTGATTCAGCGATTTGAGGTGCTGGTTGAAGGCGTGGTCAACGGATCGCGTTGGCTGGGATCGAATCCGGAAGCGGTCGAGATTGCCCAATCCTGTGGCGACGAGGATTTGTATGCCCGTTCGCTGCAGCCGTGGGATCTCTGGGATCGCGCTACCACCGAGCGCCTCTCGGAGCGGATTCGAACCTGGCACAAGCCCACGGCCATTATCCGCGCGCTTACGGTCTGCAGTGCGGACTGGTTGTATCACCAGGGTGATTTCCGCCGGTCGCTTTCCGAATTTGAGGACTTGCGGGATATTTCGCTGCGCCACTATTCGATTCCAGGACAGGCTGAAGCGTATGTTCGCCTGGCGATTATTCATTCCGCCCTCGGGAACCTGACGTTGGCGGAACAGATGCACGAACTGGCAACCACGGCCGTCTCACGGCTTGGCCCTGGTCACCGGTTACATGCCAGCCTCTGGTGGGTGCAAGCCTTCCGTGCCGAATATCAGGACGGTGACTGGCAAGAGATTGCCGATGATCTGGTTCGTTATGTCGCAGACCCGAATATTGCCCGGGGGACGATCGCGCTGGACGATGCCGCCCTGGCCGCTCTGGCTCTGGTGCGCGCAGGCAATGTCGAAGCGGCGCGTCAGTTGCTGATGACACTGGACAATGTGCTGCCGCGACTCGAACCGGATTTGTGGTTGTTGAATGGTACCGTCGCGCTGGCAGCATGTGCTGTCTGGGAACTCGGTGATGTCGAATTTGCTCCTAACCTGCTCGCCGCATCGCAGACGTTGATCGATCGCAAGCATGGCGATTTCCCGTGTACATCGCTCGATCTGACGATTGCCCGAATGGCGACGCTGGTCGGTGATCACGATGTTGCTGCGGTGGCGTTCGCATCGGCGAGAACACGTCTGGAGCAATCCGGGCAACGGCCACTTCGCGCAATGGTCGATCTGGATCAGGCAATCGCCCTGGCCGAGTACCGGCGCGAAGAGTTTTCGCGGGCACAGATTCTGGCCAGAAGTGCTATCGATCGTTTTGGATCACTCGGGATGAGTGGATGGGCAGACCGCACGGCAGTTCGCGCCACAACCTGGCCCGTTCAGGATCAGTCCGGGAGCGATGAGCTGAGCGCGTTGAGCCCACGGGAAATCGAGGTGCTGCAACTCGTGGCGCGAGGCTTTTCCGATCGACAGATCGGCGATCAGATGTTTGTCAGCCCGCGTACCGTGCATGCCCACATCCGCAACATGCTGGCAAAAACGCAAACCAGTAACCGGACCGAGTTATCGATTTGGGCTATGGAGCGCGATCTGCTGCAGCGATCCTGACGGCCCCGATTCGGGAGCATTTTCTGTCCGACCGACGTCAATAGCGCGCTGTCGAACCCCCTCGCCAACCAGACATCCATATATTCAGAAATACTCCAAAACCACTGGAACGATGCGCCAAAACACCCCATACCACGTAGGTAATTCTGCCATCTTCAGGCACGCTTCTCGGCAGGATTGCCTATTTATGTGACCTTTTCTTGTAGTTCCCCATGGACGTCCCTATAGTCAGTTTTGGGCCCGGTACATAACGATCATGTCGCCCAGGGAACGCAAACGAAGGGAACGAGAGGAAGGGAGCGAAACGCGGCAACGGCGCCGCCAGGCGGGTTCTGACAGCAGGTCAGATCCAGAACACGGGAACCGGTTTTGCTTCGGCCGCCGGTCGAACATCCGGAGTCGACTCGGATGATCAGCCTCTGGTTCTGGACGATGAACAGGCAGCAGCATCCACCACTTTGCAACCGACGAGT
>JBBJOX010000300.1:0-3777 GCA_037724245.1 Thermomicrobiales bacterium
AACCGGTGGCAATGCCTTTATCGCCGGGCGTGTCGGTGAGCGGTTCATGGTTCGGAACAGTGGCGCCACGGCTGTGGTCGAGGGGGTCGGCGATCACGGTTGCGAATACATGACGGGTGGCGTCGCGGTCATCCTTGGCCCTACCGGGCGAAATTTCGGTGCCGGTATGACGAATGGTCGCGCCTTCGTCTACGACGCCCGGGACGGATTGTCGATTCGGACCAATGTCGAGTCGGTTGATCTTGAGCGGTTGAACGAGCAGGATGCCGCCACACTTCGCGCCATCATCGTGCGTCATGTCGAAGCGACGGGCAGTGCCTTCGCCCAGGACATTCTCGATCGCTGGAGCGAAACGGTCCGCAAGTTTTGGCAGGTGATCCCAACAACCGCGCGCGAACTGGCGCAAGTCGCCGATGAAACCGAACAGGAAATGGCGGAAGGCGCCGCCGACTAACGCATTCGCTCATCGGCTGCACCTCAGCGGAACACAGGTAGATTCTACTCATACGGTAGGCGCAGAGCTTGACTCTGCCACAGTTGACGGGCGGTGAACCGAGGTCACAGACAAGCAGATGACCCTACGGAGAAGCACATTCGCTCATCGGTTGCGCCTACCTTTGAGACTGAGTTTTTCGTTCTCTCGGGCATGGATGTGAAAAGGAAGGGTGGGTATTTTGCCCACCCTTCCTCGTGTTCCGGTGCCTCATACGGGTCGAGCCGGTTTCGACCGGTGCGAGGAACAGCTTCAGGCCTTGCGCAGAAATGCGTTGGAAACCCAGCCGGTCGTACCCTGATACTCGACGCTGCGGAATCCGTTGACGATCTCGCTGTCGTAATCGACGACGGTAATGCCTTCGATCAGCACGAACTTCACCGGGAAAGACGTTCCTGCGCCAGTCCGAAAATTGACACTATCCGTCGTGAAGAACGCTCCGGCATTCGATCCACCGAGAAATGCGTCGGCAATCCAGCCGTAGGTGCCATCGATCCGCACCTGGCGATATCCGTTATTGATCGACGACGTGAAATCGACCCACGTTCCCTTCGGAACAACCTTGATGACATCGAAGCCGGTGGCAGCACCAACCCGGAAGTTCACGTTGGATGTTGTTTTGGCTGAGCCAACGATTTCGAGTGCGGGAGGATTCGAATCGCTGGTCAGGTACATCGTTGATACCCACCCGACCGATCCCTTGTAATCGACACTGCGGAATCCATTGACCACTTCGTTGTCGTAATCGACGACGACTCCAAAGGCTGGAATCACCAGAATCACGGCGGAACTGATGTTTGGTCTGGAGCGCAGATTCAGCCTTGAGGTTGCCGTGTACGACACGCCCGAGTTGGCGCTGGATTCACGGATGAGTGTGCCAGTCGCAACAGCGACTCCGGTAACTGCCATTAGCCCGAACATGCGGCGTCTGCTGAAACGATTGACCGAATCATGGATGGAGCTTGTCATAAGAAATTCCTTTCGAGCGTAGGCAAGTGCTGGACCAGGAGGGTTCCCTGGATCGTTCCGGTTACGAACAAGGAGTCTGAATCCGCCGCTCGCCTCTGTTACATGTGACCGAAGATCGGTCGTTGGTCCCTCATCTTTCAAAACGCACGACGGGACCAAACGTTTCTCTGATTCAGGAAATTGATTGGAAGTAGAAGTCGCGTTCCCGATCGGCATCTGATGCTTCGGGTCTTCGACATGGGAGGATCGATCAGGTGCCGGGAAGCACACACACTTTCAGGCCCGCGGCGGTGCGATGCGCTTGCCACGCCTGATCGAACTCTTGCAGCAAGTACTGGTGGGTCACCACCTGTTCCCACGGGATCGCTCCCGATGCCAGCAATGCGATCGAGCGTTCCATCGTGAAGGGATTCGTGTAGGTTCCGCGAATTGTTAACTCTCTTCGAAAAATATCGAAAGGACGTACCTCGACTGTTGCCTGCGGAGCCGCGACTCCAACCCAGACCACTGTGCCGCCGGCACGAACAGCCGGGAGCGCCGCCGCCAACGTAACCGGTAAGCCGACGCATTCGAGCACGACATCGAACTGGTGCTGGGGCACGGCCTCCGGTAACACCGGTTCACCACCAAAGGAAGGGATTCTCAATCGCCGAGCCTCCTGTGGTTCGCTGACCATGAGGTCTGTCGCGCCCGCTGCCTTGAGCAGCGAGGCACAAAGCAACCCGATGGGACCGGCACCGATAACCAGGGCTGACTGGCCGGGCTTGATTCCCGAGCGATCGACCGCGTGCAGGGCACACGCCAGTGGTTCGGTCAACGATGCTGCCACCATCGGCAACGTATCAGGTAGTCGATAGGCGCGATCGGCCGGCACAACCGAGAATCGACTCAACCCGCCATCGATCGTGACACCGAGGCATTCCGGATTCGAACAGAGATGGGGCTTCGCCTCGCGACAGGCGGTACACATCCGACACGGAATGTTGGGATCGATCACCACCCGATCTCCCGCTGCGTAGGTGGCCACGCGTTCGCCGACCTGAATCACCGTTCCCGCATACTCATGCCCAAGAACGACATCGGACTTGGCCAGCGGATATTCACCCGCAGCGATATGCAGGTCCGTTCCGCACAATCCCGACGCGCCAACCTCCAGCAGGAGATCGGTGGGCCCGACGATCTGGTCCGGTCGATCGAGCACCGAAACGCCGCTTTCGCGATCCCAGACGATACCTCGATTGTTCATGCTCAATGACTCCACCTTGCCGTTAGCTGACGAGTCCTCGTGCACTGACTGCCCAGGAATCGACGATCTTGCCATCGCGGGCAATCAGGAGATTGTTCATCAGATTCACGGTTGGACAAATGTGATTCGGAATGATTTCGACGCGATCACCCACCTCGAAACCTGGCTCACCGTCCGGAATCTCGCAGACGCCGTGCTCTTCACTCAGTTTGGCGATGATGACGTCCGGATGTCCGACGATATAACCATGTCCGGTGTGGGATTTGCTCGGGTCCATCGCCAGTGACTTGGCGCCGGTATCGAGGGTGCATCGATTTCGCGTTGGCCGGCTGACGACTGTCGCCACAAACCGGGCGGCACAGTCGTTGACTCCGAGGCGGCCGAATCGAAATGCGGAGTTATCGTTGAACACATAGGTTCCGGGTCGCATTTCGGTGACACCGGAGATTGTTGGCGTGTAGAGCGCGGCCGGGGTCGATCCGACGCTGATATGTGGCAATTCGAAACCGTGGGCCCGGATATGCTCGGCGGTCTCGATCATCGCCTGACCGGCCGCGAGGGCAATAGCTTCGATCTCGTGCGGTTCCGAGCTGTTGGCATGGCCCTCATGCGTCATGATCCCGGTCAGATTGAGGTGGGGAAGCTTGGAGAGTTGCCGCGCAAAGGCGATGGTCTCATCGCCAACCAGCACCCCGGAACGATTCTGCCCGGTGTTGACCTCGATGAAGATGTCGAGGTCCGCTCCGAGCCTGGCCAATGATTTGGATACCGATTGGGCACCGGCCAGGGAATCGACGGCAATGGTGACCCGCGCCCTGTCCAGAAGTTTGACGAGGCGCTCGATCTTGTGATCGCCGATCGTGGGATAGGCCAGCAGCACATCATCGACCCCGGCTTCGTTGACCATGACCTCGGCCTCGCCCACCTTGGCACAGGTGACGCCGAACGCTCCGGCGGCAAGCTGGAGTCGAGCGATGTGAGCAGACTTGTGTGTCTTGATATGAGGGCGCAGACCAACGCCGACACTCGCCGCAAACGCAGACATTTCCGCGATGTTGTGGCGCATGAT
>JBBJOX010000301.1:0-3768 GCA_037724245.1 Thermomicrobiales bacterium
CACGTTCGGCTGAAAGAATCCAAGCTCGACGACGGTCAGCGACGCCCCGGCCAGACCGCACATGATTCCGGCAGCAGTTGCCGCTACCATCTGGGTCGCTACGACGCTGATCCCACTGGCATCGACGGCGAACGGAGCTTCGCCAACGGCACGTATGCGTAATCCGAGCGTCGTTCGGCGCAGGGCAACGTCCACGCCCACCACCACCAGCCAGGCAACATAGAAGAACCATTTCTGACCAAAGAGCGCAGGACCCACGATCGGAATATCCCCGACCAGGCTATCGAACGGGCGCCCCATCGAAACACTGAGCAGCGGTTGATTCGAGGCGAAGACCTCGCGAAAGAGGTACGCTGTCAGCCCACCTCCAGCGAGGGTCAGGCCGAGTCCCAGCAGTACCTGATCAGCACCGAGAAGCACAGCGATCAGGCCGAAGAGCATCCCGACGATGAGTCCGCTGGCGGCACCGGCCAGCAGACCGAGATACACCGAGTCCGTTTCGAGTGCGACCCAGAATCCGGCGAACGCCCCGATCAGCATTACGCCTTCGGTTCCCAGATTCAGCAATCCGGCCCGCTCGCCGATCGCCTCCCCCACGCCGGCCAATGCCAGTGGCACCGCACTGAGAAAGGCCGCCGCCAGCAGCGCCGTAATCACGGCTTCGATGTTCATTCGGCAACCCGGGTTTTGAAGCGGATCGGCCTCGCCCCGGATGATCGCGCCCAAACTGTTACCGCCAGGGTGATCAGAAGCATTCCCTCGATCACCTGAAAGAACGCTGGCGCAATCCCGGCAGCACGCGGCATCACATCGGCCGCGTAGGAGAGTTGGCCGAAGACGAGGGCGGCCGGAATCAACCCGATGATCGATCGCTGTCCGAGAAAGACGAGCGCAAATGCAACGAAGCCGTAGGAAGGATTCCAGCCACCCTGAAATGTGCCCTTGGTCGAGAGCACATCGTTGGCACCGGCGATTGCCGCGATTGCGCCACTCGCAATCAGCGCAGCCACGAAGTATGCCTGCACCGGAATGTGGCTGTGTTTCGCCGCTTTCGGGCTGGAACCGGTGGTGCGCAATTCGAACCCCGCAACCGTCCGCGAGAGAAACCAGCCGAGGACAACAACCACAGTGACCGAGACGACAATCCCAAGATGAATCCGGGTATCAGCCAAGGTCGCGAACCGCATTGTCCGCTCGATCAGCGGAGTTTGTGGAGAAACCACATTGGGGTCGCCAAGCGGACCCTTGACCAGCCACGAAGTTAGTGAAATCGCCACGTAGTTGAACATGATCGTCGTAACGATATCGTTGATCCCGAGTCTGCCCCGGAGCAATGCCGGAATCGTCGCCCAGGCCGCACCGGCCAATGCGCCGGCGATCACGGCACTAGCCCAGAGTACAATCCGGCTGAGATCGCCCAGGGCATTTGCCGTCACCGCTGCCGCCAGGGCACCGACCAGCACCTGCCCATCGACACCGACGTTCCAGATCCCGGCTCGCATCGCCAGCAACACGGCGGACCCCGCGATCATCAGCGGAATTGCCCGAACCACCGTTTCCTGCAGCCCAACCGGACGTAGCATCGCCCGTTCGATCCACTCGCGATAGGCCAGCAACGGGTCGTGGCCAGTCACGATCAGCAACAGGGAACCACAGGCCAACGCAATCACAATCGCCCAGACCGGATCGAGATACCGCGACAGCAGGATCCGACGAATACCCGGCGACGACAGAACAGCGAGGTTCATGGAGCTGATTCCTGCCAACCAGAAACCATCATCCGTTCGAGATCGGTCCGTTGAATCGACGACACGGCAACAGGTGAAGAGAGCCTGCCCTCGAACATGACAGCGATACGATGGCCCTGCGCCAGCGCCTCGTCCAGATCGGAAGTGAAGACAATGGCTCCACCGCCACGCTCCACGAATGCATGCATCGCGTCCCACACAACACGCTGGGTCCGGGCATCCAAACCATGAGACGGCTTGTTCGCAATCAGCAGCGAAGCATCCCTCGCGAACTCACGGGCCAGCATCACTTTCTGTATATTGCCACCGGAAAGCGTCCGGATCCTCGCACCCGGTTCGGCTGGTTCGATGGTCCAGCGTTCGATCTGGTGGATGGCCTGCTCACGAATTTTCGATCGCTGCAAGCGACCCAACCGGCTAAACGGCAATTCCCGTTGCCGTTTCATGATCAGGGTCTCTTCGATCGTAAAGTCAGGAACCGTACCTTCATCGATCCGATCATCGGTCAGGCAGGAAATACCGGCCGCGAAGAATTCTCGACTACGACCGCTGTTGAGATGCTGAGCGTTCAGGCTGATCTGGCCGTCAGCGTGGCGGTATCCGGCGCAGACATCTGCCAGTTCGCGCTGCCCCTGACCATCAACCCCAACAATCACCAGTAGCTCACATGGATCGACTTCGAGCGAAATGTTTCGCAACGCGCGCAGTTCAGGTTCGGGGTCAGTCGAAATCCTGTCGAGGCGGAACAAGGCTGTGCAGGGTTTCGACTGAACTTCCGACGATCGCACACTTGGACGCTCAATGCTCGATCCGTCGCGACCGAACATCATCCCGAGCAACTGCTGCTCGGTATCGGTCGGCCAGCCTGAACTCGTCTGCTCGACACTGCCGACGATCCGACCGCGCCTCATCGCGATGACGCGATCGCAGAGACTGATCGCCTCGCTCAGCTTGTGCGTCACGAAAACGACTGCCGTTCCCTGATCGCGGATCTTGCGGACGACATCGAACAACAGATCAGCCTCACCCCGGGTCAGGATCGAGGTCGGTTCGTCCAGCAACAGAACGCGCGGTTGCGAGACCAACGCCTTCGCAATCTCGATGCGTTGCTGCTCACCCAGCGAAAGGCGTCCGACTGTTTCCTTCCCCGAGAACGTGCCCCGGAGCAGTTCGGGAAGTTCTGCCGAGTTCCACCCTGCGAGGCGCAATTGCTCGGCAACCGTGAATGTTGGAACAATTGAGAAATGCTGATAGGTTATCGAAATACCGGACTGGCGCGCCCGCATCGGCGAAGCGATAGCCTGCTTCACTCCATCGATCAGCAGATCACCGCTGTCGGCCGCTGTCATACCAGCCAGAATTGATAGCAGCGTCGTTTTCCCGGCACCGTTTTCGCCGACCAGACCAACGATTTCACCGGGATTGATCGATAGCGAGATCCGGTCGTTGGCGAGATGGGAGCCATAGCGCTTGCACAGGTTTCGTGTTTCCAGAAGCGCGCGATCACTCGTTCCGCTCAGGCGATCGATCGAGCCTGAAGGAGATGGTGGGTTGGCGGTGGAACACTTCTCATTCATTCTGCCGAGGGTAGCATATGCTCAGTGTTTTCCTTGGCCGGAATCGAGCGTCGTCGACGTCACTGCTTCCATCCCCGGTTCGACGATCACAAACTGGCCCATCATCCCGTTGTCCTCGTGCAGCAGCAGGTGGCAGTGATACATGAACGGCACGTCGGGATCAATGTGCGAAACGAACTGGACCGCCAATCGCACCGGATGACCCGGACTGACGAGCACCGTATCTTTCGGTCCACGCAAATGCGGAGGTGGCGGTTGACCATCGACATCGAGTACGTGGTAGCTGGCACCGTGAATATGGAATGTGTGCGGCTGCCCGTTGCTGCGGACTTCCCAGATCTCGATCGCTCCTGCAGGAACAACCACGTCGATCCGGTCCATATCCATTTCCTCGCCACCGATCTGACGTTCCACGACACCCTCGACTGCCAAATCCTGCTCGA
>JBBJOX010000302.1:0-336 GCA_037724245.1 Thermomicrobiales bacterium
GGACGACGCGTTCGACCCCGGGCAGGGTTTCGAAGAGTTCATCGAGGGTTGGGGGAAGCGGCAGGCCAACGACGCCAACGATCGTGCGTTCCTCGCCACCGATCAGGTGGGCGCTGAGGCCGAGTTCCTCAACCCGGCCGGTGACGATCGCTATGTCTTCCTTGGCGGCGGATGTGCTCATGACAATAATCACGCTGGTCCTCCTTCAGACGAACGCGCAGGGCGACGACAGTTGATGGTTTCGTTTCGGGTTAGTTGGCGGCGACGCTGACCGCAGCGTGTTTGGCGAGAATTGCGTTGAGTTCCTCGTCGGCGATTCCCCATTCTGGTCGCAAT
>JBBJOX010000302.1:346-3710 GCA_037724245.1 Thermomicrobiales bacterium
TCGGTCCAGCCGAAGCGGCGGGCGGCAACGGCAGGGAACGAGGCGGTCAGATCGGGTGAGGTCGTGAAGATGGCGCTGGCGATGTCGTTGGCATCGATCCCGTTGAGGTTGATCAGCGCGATCACCAGTTCTTCCGTTGCCTCGTGGATATCCTCTGCGGTGTTTGCCGCGGCAGTGGTTGCGCCGCGAATGCCGCGACACACGGTAGGCTCCGTGCCGTTCGCTGTCATCCGATCCATGCTCCAGTGTGTGGTTGCGATGTGTATTTCGGTCGAGTTTCGACCCGAGCAATCATACACTCGAGCGGTGAGCCGTGGGTCGAATCTCGTCGTTGTAGCGGCCAACCCACGTGTTGGCCCGATGTCGACCACACTCAAATCTTTCGACTTTCCAACCATCTCAAAGGATTATTAGCAATGTATCCACGAAGGCTCATCAATTTCTGATCATTCCTCAGAATTCGATCGTAGTAGTTCTTCTGCCAGAAGTACCGATCGAAGCCTGGCCAGCTAAGTTCCTTGACACCCCGTATGTACCAATTGGTAGACATCGTCTTGAACCATTTCATGACGGATCCAAGTGGTTCGTTTTGCGCTATGCCCGGATCGATGCCCAGATGAATGATTCAGTGAACGTGATCAGGCATTACGAGGTAGGAATCCAGAGCAACAGAATGGTAGTTGGTAGGTAGTTCATTCAGCGCCTCGCCAATCATTTCTCCAGGTTCGCTCAGAACTACCTCCGCGTTTTCCGAGACATCGCCAAAAATCGGGGATCGCTGATACAGGCAGAATGTTAAGAAAAATGACCCTGCCGAAGCGTAGTCGTAGCCTTCATATCGGTGGGTTTTCCGCCATGGTTTGGTAGTCATTACCGAAGTTCGTTCAACTCAAAGTATGAGTAATTGAATACCAATTGTAGTGAGCTGGCCGCCATGCATGGACATCGGAATCGGGCCAGTACGCAGGGTGGCCGTTGGGATTGGGCCACCACGCAGGGTGGCCGCTACGGGTGGAACTGCGAGATTTTTAGCCCTTCATCGAGCCAGCGAGCATGCCGCGGATGAAGAAGCGGCCGAGGAGGATGTAGATCAGGAGCGTCGGCAAGGCGGTCAGGACGGCGCCGGCCATGACGACGTTCCACGAGACGGAGAATGATCCCGAGAGGTTGTTCAAGGCGACAGTGATCGGTTGCTGCCGGGGATTGGTGATGATGGTGAGTCCGAACAGGAACTCGTTCCAGATGTTCGTGAACTGGAAAATGCCGACGACAACGAACGCGGGCAGTGACAGCGGAAGCATGATCTGGCGGAAGATCGACCACAAGCCGCCACCGTCGATGCGGGCGGCCTCAACGATTTCATAGGGAATATTGGCGAAGTAGTTGCGGAAAATCAGTGTCGTGATCGGGAGTCCGTAGATGACGTGAACCGTGATCAGTCCGGCGATCGATCCGTAAAGTCCAATGAAATCGAGGAACTGGATCAATGGGATCAGGATGCTCTGATACGGGATGAACATGCCGAAGAGCAACAGCGCGAAGAGAATTTCCGATCCCCGAAATCGCCACTTCGAGAAAAGATATCCATTGATCGCGCCGAGCATCGCCGAGATTACAGTGGCGGGAATCACGAGCAGGAAGCTTTGGCTCAGATTCGGCCCCAGCTGATTCCAGGCTTCCTGGAAACCACCGGCGGACGCGATGTCCGGAAAGTTCCACATCCGCGAGATCGAGACGTTGGTCGCTTCCTTCAGACCGGAAATGACCAACACGTACATCGGCATGAGATAGAAGAGCACCGCCAGCGCCAGCACCAGAAACACGACGATCTTGCGAAAGGTCACACGTCGCCGGGGCTTGCTGTGCAGTGTTCCGGGAAAATCGTAGGTGGTACTCATCGTTCCACGTCCTTCATCGAGCGGGCGAGGTACGGAATCATGATCATTGAAACGAGGATCAGCATCACCACTGAAGCCGCCGCTCCGAGGTTGTAGCGGGTGGCACCGAACGTTGTTTCATACACGAAAATGCCGGGCACATCGGTGGCGAAACCGGGACCTTTCCCTGACATGGCAAAGATGAGATCGAAGATTTTCAGCGAAATATGTCCAAGAATAATCAGGGTACTGATCGTGATTGGCTTCAGGAGCGGAATGATGATGTCGCGATAGGTTCGCCAGCTGGACGCCCCATCGAGCGACGCGGCTTCTCGGATATCGTTCGAGATCGTGCCGAGTCCGGCCAGATACATCGCCATCGCGAAACCGGAAAGCTGCCAGACGGCGGCGATCAGGACGGGGATCATCGCGATCGGAAGTCCGATCTGCGCCTTGACGGCATCGGGCATCGGAATATTGCCCCAGACGGTCGGGCTGATCAGCCAGTTGACACTGACAGGCCCCAGTCCGAAGAGATCGAGGAGTTTGTTGACCCCGATGGTATCCATGAGTTGGGTGATTCCGGATTCCGGATTGAAGATCCAGCGCCAGGCAACACCGGTGACCACGAAGGACAGGGCGTACGGGAAGAGGAAGATATTGCGCAGAATCGCTCGACCGGGAATCGCCTGGTCGAGCACGATCGCGAGCAATAAGCCAACCCCAACCGAGCCAACGAGAAAGAAGAGCGTGAAAATGAGCGTGTTGCGAATATCGATCTGGAATCTGGTGGTTTCGAAGAGGCGTTGGTAGGTCGCGAAGAGCGGTTCGATGATCGAGAGATCGCGGCTCGGAGTTCTCCAGTTCGAGAACGAGATCCAGACGGTCATCCCGATGAAGCCGTAGACGAAGATAAAGAGGGCAATCAGGCTGGGAGAGAGAATGAGTGGTGAGAGCCAGCGCTCGGAGATACCACGGCGGCGCGGCGGGGGCTGGATGTCGAACGCCGGTCGCGGTGATCCTTCGATCATGGCTGGCAGTCCTTTCTGCTCCTGACGGTGCAGGAAATGCAGAGGAGGGGTCGACTGCGACCCCTCCTGATTGCTGATGACATGGATGACGAAACGGAAGCCTAGGCTTCGTCTTCCTGGGCGAAGATCAACGCATCCTGCAGTGTTGCGACATCGAGATCTACGATGAAGGTGACCATCGCATCGTTGATCGATGTCTGGAACTGCGGTGAGGCAGCGGAACCGTGAGCCAGTGACGGCACCACGACATCGGTGCCGAAATCACCGGCCGACCACTGCATGTACTCGTTGAAGGTGCTGGTGTCGGCATCGCTGCGGGCCGGAATCGCACCCTTGAACGGGGCGAAGGCGGCCTGTGCTTCAGCCGAACCGGCGGCAATCAGCCAGTTCTTGGCGTTGACTGGATGTGGCGCACCGACCGGCATCGTGAATCCGTCGATGACGGAGACGACTGAT
>JBBJOX010000303.1:0-2871 GCA_037724245.1 Thermomicrobiales bacterium
ACTCGATCTCTACGGCATTTCCTATGGAACGTATCTTGGACTGACCGTGATGCGGGATCATCCGGAAGTTGTTCGAAGCTCGATTCTCTCCTCACCACTTCCACTGGAAGCCAACGTCTTCTCAGGTCAAGTCATCGGCTTAAGTGATGCTCTTCAGGGAGTGTTCGACGCCTGCAACAACGACCCCGAATGCGTCGCCGCCTTCCCGAACATCGAGGATGACTTCGAGAAGGTCATAGTCGATCTTTCGGCCGAACCCCTGGTGGTCGATATCACCGACCCTGTCAGTGGCGAGGTCATTCCATTTCCGGTCGATGCACCAACCTTTGCCCAATTGCTGTATCTCTCGGTCTTCATTGGACCCCTGATCGAAGCTGTCGTACCGCTGATTGGTGTAACGGCCGCTGGTGATCCCACCGCGCTCGAACAAATTCTGCCGATCATCCTGACACCAGCCGGCAGTTCCGGCACCAGCACCGGTGTGCTCTACACCCTGTTCTGCAACGATGAGGCGCCATACACCAGCGACGAAGAAGTCGCTTCGGAGGTCGAAGACGCCGACATGCTGCCGGAGGTCGCTGATGAATCGATCTTCGCCGGCCTTTCTGCGACGACGTTCGACATCTGTTCGGCCTGGGGCATCGACACCGGGCCGGGAACCCAGAACGATCCGGTGCGGAGCGATATCCCGACCCTGTTCGTGACAGGGCAATTCGACCCGATCATACCTCCGGAGTACGGTGAGATTCTCGAGTCAGAACTCTCGAACTCATTCCTCGTCAACTTCGAGAATCAGGGCCACGATCCACTAACCAACGTTGGTGAATGTGGACTGACCGTGATCGATACGTTCCTCGAGGATCCAGCCACTGGCCCCGACACCGCCTGCGTCGACGAACAGGTTCTCGATCTGACACCAGACGAACCAGCATCACCAGAAGCGACTCCGGCTTCGTAAAGACCTGGACAGATACCCGTAAAGTCAAACGGAGGAGGCCAACGTGGCCTCCTCCGTTCCCGTCCGACAATCTGACTATGCAAAACTCGCTCGGTGAACTCGGCAGGTATCGCGTCATCTCTTGCCTGCAGACTCTTCACCACGGTCATCCTGAGGCACGAAGGACGAGCTGCGCTCGCAGATTCCGCGAGAAACCGTCAAGCCAACGCGGACAGACCAGTCAGGACAATCACGTCCCGCGGCGAAACCCTGGAGGCTGGCAGGCTAATCCCGTCAGGCATTCTCGATGCGAAAAACCGGGTGGTTCGCCAACACCGCCCTGAGTTGATCGTCACTCGGGTTCTTCGGAATGTTCATGATCTTGCCGACTGCGGAATAGAACTTCGTCACATATTCGCGGACAATCGGTAATTTCTCCGAATCGTCCACTTCAGTCAGTGCTACAGGTTGCAGCGCTCGACCCAGATAGAGGTTCGCCTTTCCACCCGCGGCCCGCACGTTCTGCACCCATTGCGACGTTCCCCGAGGGCTGAGCAGATAGGCCGATCCGCCAACGTCGACCGGATTCAACGGTACCCGGTTCAGACGACCTGTCTTGCGACCCTTGACCGCCAGCACTGCCATGCCACCCGGTCGAATGCCCAATTTCGTCACTGCGGTGATCATCAGCGGATTGGCAATTTTCGAGATGATGAACGGTGGTTTCTGGTACTGTGCCAACTGAAACTCCCATCGTGATCGCCATGCTCCGGAGGAACATTTCGGTGTCAACCAAACAGACCGAAGATCATGCTATTCGAAAGATAGCAGTTGTTGGGGCGGGAACGCTTGGCGCCCAGATCGCCGCGATGTCCGCAGCCAGCGGACGGGAAGTCCGCCTGTTCGATGCCGCGCCGGGGGCCACCGATCGTGCGCTCGGCCGGCTGCGGATTCTGCTCACTCCGGTGATCGAACGTGGGGATCTCGATTGGGACCTGGAAAAGGTTCTGGCGAGGATTCAGCCGAGCGAATCGCTGGTCGACGCCGTCACCGGTGTCGATCTGGTGATCGAGGCCATCTGCGAACATCTCGAAACCAAACAGCAGGTGTTTGCGCAAATCAGCGCTGCAAACCCGACGACGATTCTGGCCACGAACAGTTCCTCGATCCGCTCGTCCGAACTCGCCGAATACGTCGCCGATCCTTCCCGCCTCGTCAATCTCCATTTTTTTACCGAGTTCTGGAGACGCACCGCTGTCGAGCTGATGGGATCAGGGCAGACATCGCCGGAGGTGATGTCGACGATGGCCGATTTCGGTCGCTCGCTTGGCCTTTACTGTGCCGTGGTTCAGGGTGACAGCAAGGGATTCATCATCAATCGGGTTTGGCGGGCCGTGAAGCGCGAAGCGCTTGCCGTCGTCGACGAAGGCCACGCCACCCCCGAAGATGTCGATCGGCTTTGGGCCCTGTTCTGGGGAATCGAGTACGGCCCGTTCGCCGCCATGGATCAGGTCGGGCTCGATGTCATCGCCGATATCGAAGACAGCTACATCGCTCTGTCCCTGGACCCGACGGACCAACAATCGAAGACGCTTCACGGCCTGGTGGCCGAAGGCAAGCTGGGTGAGAAAACAGGATCGGGCTTCTACGAGTATCCCGACCCGTCCTTCCGCCGCGACGGCTGGCCAAAGCCATAGCCACCGCGTTTCCTGAGAAGAGCCTGTCCTGAGCTTGCGAAGGATCACTGTCCGAGGGCTGCAGTATTCCGCGGTCACGGACAAGCCGATGACCCTGCTGGTGTCACTCCCGCTACAACGTCTGGGTGACGAGCTTCATGATCGCGGAGAGTGTTTCGCGCACGCCGTTCCCCTGAACTGCGACAGCGTCGATCGCCGGAAGCAATGTTGGGTTCAGATCCAGCTGCAGTTCCTGCC
>JBBJOX010000303.1:2881-3699 GCA_037724245.1 Thermomicrobiales bacterium
TCGGCGCTGGCCAGATCCATCTTGTTGAACTGGAAGACCAGCGGGAATGCCTTCAGGTCTCGACCGTAGTACACCAGATGTTCGTCGAGCTCGGTGAGAAACGCCCGGTTCGCGTCGAGCTGATCGGCCGAGGCATCGGCAACGAACACCACCCCGTCGGCTCCTCCGAGAATTGCCCGCCGGGTCCGAGCGTAGTCATGCTGGCCCGGTACCGTATAGACGTGGTATCGAATGGCCCATCCGCCAAGCCGGATCGGTTCCGTCGCCAGAAAATCGAAAAAGAGCGTCCGCTCGAGGTCGGTTTCGATCGAGTGAATCGGACCTCGAAACTCTGCTGGCATCCGCTGATGAATGTTACGAACGTTGGTTGTTTTACCACTCAGCCCGGGACCGAAGTAGACGATTTTCGCGTGGATCTCGCGAGCTCGAACGTCAATCGTTGCCATGCGTACTTTCTAGTCGCATGACAATCCCTGCACCGAAGTTTCGTCGCTGGTCAGCCGTTCGAGAATTTCGCCGACAACGCGCGCTCCCGGCAACAGGGCCAACGCTGCGTCCTGGTCGTTTCTCGAAACCACTATCACGAAACCGAGTCCCATATTGAAAACCTGATAGCGTTCATCCAGTGAAACCTCACCGCGTTCGATCAGGTAGTCGAAGATGGGCGGAATCTTCCAGGCCGTTACATCGAACCGGGCTATGCAATCTTCCGGCAGAAACCGGGGTACGTTGTCCCGCAGCCCGCCACCGGTGATATGCGCCATTCCGCGGATCAATCCCGCGTCGAGCCCCGGCTGAACGGACCGCCGGTACGAGAG
>JBBJOX010000304.1:0-3119 GCA_037724245.1 Thermomicrobiales bacterium
TGCAACTCTCAGAACTGGTACTCACATAGCGAAACTGATGGTTGAACACAACCGTGTCATCGGCGTTCAGACCAGTAACGGCGAGAAGATCACAGCGGACATTGTCGTCAGTTGCGCTGGTCGCTGGACGGATCAGGTGTCGGCTATGGCTGGTTCGATTCTGCCAATGGCTCCGACCTATGGCCTGCTGGCCACGACGTCGAAAATTCCCGCGACGCTCACCTCGCTGGTGCACACGCCGGATGTCAATCTTCGGCCAGAAGGCGGTTCTCGCCTGCTGCTTGCCAGCTACGATATCGACGTGCAGGTCTCTCCTGACATGCCGGAAACGGCACTGACTCGTCTGGCCAACGAAGTTCTGGATCACGCTCGCCAGATTGTGCCGGCACTGGCATGGGCGAAGGTCGATGCCCGGGTGGTCGGTACACGCTCGATTCCGGCAGATGGATTTCCTGCGGTGGGCTGGATGCCGGAACTTGAAGGGTTCTACACCGTGGCAACGCACAGTGGAGTCACGATGGGGCCGCTGCTGGGTCGGATAGCTGCCTCGGAGATTCTGACCGGTCGGCCGGATCCTCTCCTCGAAACCTTCCGTCCAGCGAGATTGTTGGCAAACAGGACTGCACAAACAGTTGACACGTGATTGTGACTCCGCGTACTATCAAATGGTGACGGATGTCGTCACTCGATCATCAATGGGCCGGAACACAATGCTGTCGACATTCCGCACATCCATTTTGATTAGCCACGTACTTATTGAGCTCCCAGTAGCAGGGAGCGTTTGGCATGCGGAAGGACAGCAAGCCCGGTAGGGCAAACAACACAAGAAGCAATCTGCTGCTGGCCTTCCTCTTCGGGAAGGCTTTTTTCATGCTCCGGAGCATTGACGCTCCGATCAGTATCTGAAACCGGGAATCATTCTGAAATCGTCGCAATGACGCGGCTGTCACCCTCACGTTTCGAGCAGTTTCACCAAACGGGTGAATCTCATCAGGAGATGGAGCGTCAACATGGTCGTCGCCGAAGCCAAGACAGTCGACCCCCAGCATCAGTCGGACGCCGAGACAACCGGCGCAGGTACGGAACCGCAGATGATGAGCGGTGCGGAGATGACCTGGCGCTCGATTGAACTCGAAGGCGTCCACACCGTATTTGGCTATCCCGGTGGCGCTGTGATTCCGCTCTACGATGCACTGACCGGTTCCTCGATTCACCACGTACTGACCCGGTTCGAACAATGGGCCGGTCTCGCTGCCGATGCCTACGCCCGGGTGACTGGTGATGTCGGCGTTGTCGTTGCGACTTCGGGGCCAGGTGCCACCAACCTTGTGACGGCGCTGGCCAATTCGATGCTCGATTCGGTTCCGGTGGTGGCAATCACCGGTCAGGTTTCCCAACCGCTGATCGGCAAGGATGGTTTCCAGGAAGTCGATATCACCGGGGTTACGTTGCCAGTCACCAAGCACAACTATCTGGTGCGTCGGCCCGAAGACATTGCGCCAACGATCAAGGAAGCGTTTTACCTGGCGCGCTCCGGACGACCCGGCCCCGTGCTGGTTGACATCCCGAAGGATGTCTTCATCGCGAAGGCACCGTTCAACTATCCCGAAGCGGCCGGTCGCAAGAGTTACCAGCCGAGCTTCACCCCGAACATGCGCCAGGTTCGATTGGCCGCCGAGGCGATCAATGGTGCCAAGAAGCCGGTGATCATGGCTGGCCACGGCATCATCCTGAGCAAGGCGCAGGACCACTTCCGACGATTTGCCGAGCGTACTGGTATCCCGGTCATCTACACCTTGCTTGGTCTCGGCGCGATGCCGGAGTCCCATACGTTGTCGCTGGGCATGATGGGTATGCACGGGCACCGACATGTGAACCGCGCGCTCGAAGAATGTGACCTTCTGGTCAACATTGGTGCTCGATTCGATGATCGTGCCACCGGCCGGCTGTCCGGATTCGCGACCAACGCGAAGATCGTCCATGTCGACATCGATCCTGCCGAGATCGGCAAGAACGTCAAGACAGATGTCCCTGTCGTCGGTGATGCAAAGGAAGCAATCAAGCTGCTGCTTCACGAGGTCGATCACAAATAACACCTCGATTGGCGGAACTGGATCGACGGGCAGCGCAATCGCGTGCTCGAAGCAGCGCTCGAGGACATTCCGGAATGGCCGGAACCGTATGCCATCATCAAGGCAATCGCCGCGGCAACCAATCACGAGGCCGTTGTCACGACCGATGTCGGGCAACATCAGATGTGGGCCGCGCAGCAGGTGGGTGTCGAGTTTGGCGAACGCTGGATCACCTCGGGTGGTCTCGGCACGATGGGTTACGGATTGCCTTCGGCAATCGGTGCCAAGCTGGGACGACCGGATCTCGAGGTCTGGTCTGTGATCGGTGACGGTGGGTTCCAGATGTCATCGAACGAACTGGCAACGGCAGTTCAGGAAAAACTGGACATCAACATCGCGATCATCAACAACGGTTATCTGGGGATGGTTCGACAGTGGCAGGATCTCTTCCATAACCATAACTACTCCGAAGTCCGCATTCTGGCACCTGATTTCGTGAAGCTCGCCGAGAGCTATGGTGCCACTGGAATACGCGTCACCCGAACCGATGAAATCGAGGCGTCGATTGCCAGGGCACGCTCGATCGACGGACCGGTGCTGATCGACTTTGTGGTTGAACCCGAAGCAAATGTCTACCCGATGGTGCCACCAGGTGCCAGCAACTCGGAAATGGTTCACGACCCGCAGTGGGATGTCGATTAGGAACGGTGGAGTAACGAAATGTCACAGTCACACACACTCGTCGTGTTGGTCGAAGATCAGCCAGGAGTCCTGAACCGGGTTGTCTCACTGCTTCGGCGGCGCTCGTTTAACATCGATTCGATTGCGGTCGGGCATTCCGAGCAGCCGGGCTATTCACGAATGACCCTGCAGGTTCAGGGAGAAGATTCCGAAATCGAGCAGATCGGAAAGCAGCTCTACAAATTGCTCGAAGTCGAGAAAGTGACCGACCTGCCAGCATCGCAAGCCATTACCCGTGAACTGGTCATGGTCAAGGTCGCGGCCAAGGGTACTCAGCGGGCCGAGGTTATTCAGGTTGCCGAAATT
>JBBJOX010000304.1:3129-3698 GCA_037724245.1 Thermomicrobiales bacterium
CCCTGATGCTCGAAGCATCCGGGACCGAGGACGAAATCGAATCATTCCTCGCCATGATGCGCATTTTCGGGATTCGTGAGATGGTACGGGGCGGCAAGATCGCGATGGCGCGATCCAGCCAATCATCAGGAAAGCAAACCCGAATCGAACGAATCGGTGACGATGCATTCGCTCGGGCCGGATAATCCGGAACGCTGATCACTCATCACGCCGCCAACTGGTGGCGGTGTCATTTGAAACAGGGTCACGCAGAGCCCTGAGGAGTACTGAATGCCGGCTACGATTTATTACGAGAACGACGCGACACTTGCTGCCCTGCAGGACAAGACCATCGCCATCATCGGATACGGTGCCCAGGGTCATGCCCACGCATTGAATTTGCGAGATTCAGGACTCAACGTCGTTGTTGGGCTGCACGTCGGCAGCAGTAGCCGTGCCAAGGCCGAGGCCGAGGGGCTTAAGGTCGATACCGTCGATGCCGCCGCGAAAGCTGCCGATGTGATCATGCTGCTCGTGCCCGATCACATTCAGAAAACCGTCTACACCGAATCGATCGAACCTAATCTGAC
>JBBJOX010000305.1:0-2024 GCA_037724245.1 Thermomicrobiales bacterium
CGCCGCAACCACCGTGGCTGAGCAATCCGGTCGGCGTGATCCAGATGGGTCTCAATGCGATTGGCATCGAGAACGTCAATCCGTGGTTGGCTGGTCCCAGTGTGGCGCTGCTTTCGATCATGATGATGAACATCTGGACGACGATGGGCTCGCTGATGGTGATTTTCCTGGCCGGTCTCCAGGGGATTTCAAACGATCTTTACGAAGCGGCATCAATCGACGGAGCAAACAAGCGGCAGCAGTTTTTCCAGATCACGATTCCGATGCTGCGTCCGGTCGTCTTCTTTGTGGTGACGCTCGGCTTCATTGGCACATTCCAGGTCTTCGATCAGATCTTCGTGATGACTCCGGGCGGATCACCAGCGAAAACGACGCTGACCCTCGGCTACCTTGTGTACGAGGAGGGCTTCCGCGGTTTCGCGATGGGCACGGCCTCGGCGATTGCAGTCGTGTTGTTTGCAATCATTTTGTCGATTTACATCGTTCAGCGCCGATTCATCAAGGAATCCGGTCTTGAGTAAAACTTCGCCAAGGAGTATCCGGTGGGTGTAAGCCTGAAGCGTCGAAAAACTCCGGCGACTGGACAAGTCGGCGGCAGCATGACGCCGACCGAGAGAACAGTGCAGATTGCCGTCTTCGCGGTGCTGGTCATGGTTGCGCTCTTGATGTTTGTGCCGTTTGCTTACAGCATTGCAACGTCGTTCAAGTCGAGCCCGGAAGCCGCTCAGCTTTCCTTCAGCAACATGTTCTGGCCACGGGAACCAAACACCGCCGCGTATCAAACGGCATTCGATTCCAACATCGCGCGCTGGTTCTTCAATTCGTTTCTCGTCGCCTTCATCTGGATTGTCGGCCGGGCGATCATGGATACCACGGCAGGATACGCGTTCGCAAAAATGGAATTCCCGGGACGCAAGTTCCTGTTTCTGCTAATACTGGGCACAATGATGGTGCCCGGCATCGTTACGGTGATCCCCAAGTTCATTCTGCTCAACGATCTGGGATTACTCCAGACGTACGGGGCGCTCACACTTCCGTTTCTCGCCGACGCATTCGGCATATTCCTGATGAAGCAGTTTTTCGAAAGCATTCCGCGAGATCTCGAGGAGGCGGCCCGGATCGATGGTGCCAGCCGATACCAGATTTTCCGCCAAATCGTATTGCCAAACGCGATTCCGGCCGTGGCAGCGCTGACGATATTCAGTTTCCAGGGGAGTTGGAACTCGTTTCTGGAACCGTTATTGTTTACGGTTGGCGCTTCCAGCGACCTCTACACGCTGCCGGTGGGACTCGCGAATTTCCGGGCAGAATTCAACACGAACTGGCCAGTGCTGATGGCGATCTCGGTGATCACCACGGTACCGATTGCCATCTTCTTCGTTGTGTTCCAACGGCATTTCATCGCGAGCAATCTCTCGAGTGGTATCAAGGGATAACCTCGACCACCCCTGGGACCACCTCGAAATGCGAGAACTGACTCCATGTTCGAAAATGATCTGACACTCAAAGGAAACGAGGTCTTCCTCGTCGGAAGGTCTGGCGACGGCACGGGAATGGGCGAATCCGGGCTCTATCTGCGCGACACCCGCTTTCTCAGCCAGTTCGACATTCGGCTAAATGATGTTGCGCTGGAGAACCTGAGTACCCGCACGGACTCAGGACGCCGCGCGACGATCGTTTTGACGAATCCGGCTACAGATGCGATCGCGGCTCCGGCTCATAGTATTTCTCTCGAACAACGTATTGAGATATCCGCATCCGCTTCAGTCACGTTGACATTGCAGAACTTTCATCGCGAGACGATCGATCTGGTGCTGGCAATAGATCTCGCCTCTGATTTTGCTGACATGTTCGCGGTTCGTGGCTGGTTGGGTGATCGTCGGGGTACGCTCGAGCATTCCCGGATCAATGCGAACTCCGTGCATCTGCGCTATGCGAGCCTCGATGGCGCAATAGTTTCTACCGCCATCTCGCTGACCCCCACCCCCACCTCGATCGAATCATCAGCTCCCGGGTCAGGCCGA
>JBBJOX010000305.1:2034-3670 GCA_037724245.1 Thermomicrobiales bacterium
CAGCTTGATGCCGGTGCGTTGTGGGAAACACGCGTCGAGATACTGCCCGATCCCGCCGATGGTCGGGCTATGGCAGCGGTTTCGGAGACGGAGAGTGACTTCGCATTCTGGAGCAGCAATGACGAACTTCAGCGGCTGATCGATCAGAGCGATTCCGATCTTGCCCTTCTCCAGACTGAAACGAAGGATGGATCAATTCCGGCGGCAGGTATCCCCTGGTATGTCGCAGCGTTTGGTCGAGATTCGCTGATCGTGGGTCTGCAAACGATGCACGTCTATCCGGAGCGCATCGCCTCGACCCTGCGGGTCCTCGCCGCTAGCCAGGGAACCACGGTCAACGCATTCCGCGAGGAGCAACCGGGCAAAATCCTGCACGAGATTCGTTCGGGCGAACTCGCGCGAAGTGGGCAGATCCCGCACACTCCCTACTTCGGATCGATCGACTCAACGCCGCTGTTCATCATGACATTTGCCCAGCACTACCTCTGGCATCGAGATGAAACAGTCTGGAAAGATCTGGTCGATGCCGCGCGCCGCGGCATCGAGTGGATCGAGGTGTTCGGGGATATCGACGGCGATGGAATGATCGAGTTCTCGGGAACGCAGACTGATCCAACCCACATTTCCCAGCAAGGCTGGAAAGACAGCGGCGATTCGCTTCATCATGCCGACGGGTCAGAAGTCGCGGGTCCGATTGCTCTGGTGGAAGTCCAGGGCTACGTCTACGCCGCGTACTCGTGGCTTGCCGAAGCGGCGCAACTGTATGGAGAGAACGGCTGGGCTAACGAACTTCGCGGCAAAGCTGAGGATATTCGCCTGGTCGTGGAAGATCGCTTCTGGATCGAGAGTGAGGGCTACTACGCGCAGGCGCTGGACGGAAAGAAACGTCGGGTCGAATCGATCAGTTCGAATCCGGGACATCTATTGTTTTGCGGGTTGCCCTCGCCGGAACGAGCGTTTCGGATGTCCGAACGACTTATGCGGCCCGATCTCTACGCCGGCTGGGGCATCCGAACGCTGAGCAGCGAGATGCCATCCTACAATCCGATGAGGTACCACAACGGAAGCATCTGGCCACATGACACCAGCCTGACGATGTGGGGGTTGCGGGAATATGGGCTGGATACGAAAGCGATTCAGCTGGCCCTGGGCATCGTGTCTCTTTCCTACTTCTCCACGCAAAACCGGTTGGCAGAGCTGTACTGAGGCTGGGCGCACGAAGGCCATGAGAATGGACCAGTCGATTATCCGGTCAGCTGCAGTCCACAGGCGTGGGCAGCCGGATCGGCACATCTCGTGCTCCGGACACTTCTGGGCATTCGGCCAAATTACAAGACCCACTCGGTGCTGATCGATCCGTTCCTGCCGGAACAGTTCGATGCGATCAGCGTGGCTAACCTGGCTGCATTTGGCGATGTTTACGACATTGCCGTACATATTAACGAAGGTCATTACCACGTTGCCCCGGATGGAAACGTAACTATCATAGTTGCCGGTGAGGCACAGCCCACTGACTAGCGCCGAATCAGATTCACGAAGGGCGCCTCGACAAACGAGCCGCCCTTCGTGCTACAGCACTTATCACTGGGCGTTGCGCCAGTCGATCATGTCCTTGAAGAACGACATGTCCCAGTCT
>JBBJOX010000306.1:0-3664 GCA_037724245.1 Thermomicrobiales bacterium
CAATCCGACGTCACTGCCGGAACCAAGGACGATGTTGATCACACCATCCGGAATGCCCGCTTCCTGCAGAACCTCGAAGAACCGGATCGACAGTTTCGGTGTGTAGGTTGCAGGTTTCAGCACCACGGTATTGCCGGCGATGAGAGCAGGCAACGTCTTCCACGATGGAATCGCCATCGGAAAGTTCCACGGTGTGACCAGACCGACGACGCCAATCGGGCGCCGGACCGACATGTTGAACTTGCTTCTAAGTTCGGACGGTGTGGTTTGGCCCCACATCCGACGTCCTTCGCCCGCCATGTAATAGGCCATGTCGATGGCTTCCTGAACATCTCCTCGGGCTTCACTAATAACCTTGCCCATTTCCTCAGTCATTTCCCGGGCAAGCAATTCCTTCCGCTCTTCGAGGATTCTGGCGGCCGTGAACAGGATCTCGCCTCGTTTCGGAGCTGGATAGAGTCTCCAGGTCTCGAATGCTGTTTTCGCTGCCGCGACCGCCGCATCAACGTCGCGATGATCGCTTTGGACGAAAGTGCCGACGATGTCACCGGAAGCAGGGTTCGCCCGGGTGAAGGTCTGGCCACTTACAGAATCGACCCAGCGACCGTTGATAAGATTTCGATAAACGTCTGCCATCCGTGAATCACTCCTGTGTTCGTGACGTGAAAAGCAGAAAGCCCGGACCATCGCGAACGACGCCCGGGCTTTCTTGAACTGGCTGCCCAACTAGGACTCGAACCTAGAACCTATCGGTTAACAGCCGACCGCTCTACCATTGAGCTATTGGGCAATACGCGCTCATTGAGCGATTGGGAGTGTACACCAAACGTTTTTGCCTCGGCAACAGACGCGCCACTTTTGGTGGAAACTGAGATGCGAAATGCGTTGCCAATCGTTTGGCAAGAAACATGTGGACAGGGCTCGTGAACAGGGAAGCGGCGTGTGGGATCCCCGAAACTATACGGACAGTGATTTCGGACTGGATGATGATGAGGCCTTCGAACCGGAAGACATCGACGATGAGCGTATCGACGTCAGGATGGACCCACATGTGATGACCGTCCTCGGACCAGTGCGTCCGGAGGATCTGGGTATGACCCAGGTTGGCGAATACCTGCTCACGGACAGTCCACAGTCCGAACCCGGCTTGCGGTTGAATGACATCTCCAAGGCGATCGAGGAGCTGACGTCGTTCGTCACGGTAGGCGGAAAATCGATCGTCGATATGACCACTGCCGAACTGGGACGTGATCTCCTCGGATTGCTTGATCTGGCTCGACGGGTACCGGCACACGTGATCTGCTCGGTCGGTGCCACTGGCGGTGCCAGTCGCATGCTGGAGGAAATCCAACAGGGCGTCGGCCCCCGAACTATTCGTCCCGGTCTGATTCAGGTGTACGGAGGCGAGGATGAACTTCAATCCGCTCTGATGGTCGCTGATTCGACCGGTCTGCCGATCTACGTTCACGGGTTTGTAGAATCGATCGCGAGTCGGTTCGGTGCTGTCCGGATCCAGCGTTCGAAGAGTGCAAGCGTTATCGCGGTTATTTCCTGTGATCAAATTGGCGGCGCTCGGATCATCGATCTGCTCGAATCTGGACTGTTCGTGATGGCGACGGGGATCGGTCGGAACGTTGCGAACGATCAGCAATTGGCTCGAAGGCTGGTTCAACTTGAGGGCGAGGGATTTGGAGATCGGTTGCTGGTTTCGCAGTCGATACGATCTCGATCGCAGCTTCTGGCCTGGGGAGGTAGTCCCGGTCTGGTTTAGATGCTGGAGCGTTTCACGCTTGTATTGATGGACGCTGAAGCGGGAGCCCTGTTCGTACGCCAATTGCTTGTCGACAATCCAGCGCGGGCATTGACGATCATCCCTGGCGGCGAAACTGCATCTACGTAATTTCTGGGCAGGCCAATACCACTGCCGCTATCATATGAAAAGTATTGCTGGCTGGGCGTGGAGGAATCCGAAATGACGTTTCGAATCTATTTGGCGACAGCCACGGCAGCGTTCTCAAGCGATTCTCCGGTGACTACGGATATTCCGGTGGAACGCGTGTTCGTCAACGCGTCGGAAGTCGCGGAGATCTGGGTGGAAACCGAGAGTCAGGTTGTCCCGGAACCGGGTCGTGCTGCGACGTTTTGCCTGGCCAGACCGCTGGATCTCGGTTTTCAGCGCGTTTCCGGGACAATCGAGCGAAAGGTTCAGAAGCAGACTCGCTGAGCATCGATCGCTGGTTTGAGATTTACGACGAACGCCGCCCGGACTTTTAGGTCCGGGCGGCGTTCCTGCGTGATCTGGCTGTGGTTGCTACAGACCGTTGTCCGATTTGATAAACGTCGGAACCGGGTTCCGCTTATGCCAGGATGCGGCGATGAGCGGCTTGAGTCGGGCGAGAATGTCCGGCGCAACGTCACGTTCCCGGCCGTCGGCAATCGCCATCAGCGATGTATCGAGCGTTTCGTAGGACATACCGATTTCGGTTTCATCAGTCTGCCCGTCCCAAAGTCCGGCAGATGGTGGTCGCGTAATCACGGTTTCCGGTACACCAAGATGCCGGGCCAGAGCCCGTACCTCAAACTTGTACAGATCGATCAGTGGCAGGAGATCGACGCCGCCATCACCGTATTTGGTGTAGTAGCCGATGGTTGCTTCGCTCTTGTTGCCGGTTCCGACAACGATGCCTCCGGTCAGATTGGCGACGTAGTAGTTGGTCGTCATGCGCAAGCGCGGTCGAACGTTCGCAGTCGCCAGCTGTCGTCGCCGTTCGACCGTCTCGTCAATGGCGTCGACACCGAGATCGGATTCGGACGGCACAGCCGCGTAGATACTGTCGGCAATACCGGTGAGGTCGACCCGGACAGTGCGGAACCCGAACGCGTCGGCCACTTTCTGAGCGGAGACTGCGTCATCCGGGTTCGACGATGAGGGCATGATGATTCCGAGAACCTTGTCTGACCCGACCGCTTTTGTGCAGAGCGCGCTGACAAGTGCAGAGTCGATTCCGCCACTGAGGCCGAGAACGAACGTTTTGGCGCCGGCGTTGTCGAAGTGGCGTTTCAACCAGGCTGCGATGGCGTTGGAAATTTCCTCCACGGCGACCGATTCCTGAGTTGCTACGGTGTCTGTTGCCCTCATCGTGTCCCTCTCTTAGGTTGAACTGGACCGGAATCTAAATGTGAATCGCGTGCCCCATCGCGTCATGGGCGGCTTCTCCAAGCACTTCGGAGACTGTTGGGTGAGGGTGAACTGCAGCGGCGAACTCTTCGACACTGGCGTTGAGGAAGCGACCGAGACCTGCTTCGGCAATCAGTTCCGTGGCGTGCGCTCCGATAATGTGAACTCCGAGTACGTCGTTGGTGTCGGCATCGACGACCATCTTGGAGAATCCCTCGGTGTGGCCCTCGATTGGCGCCTTGGAATTGGCACTCATCGGGAACTTGCCAATATTCACTTCGTAGCCAAGATCCTTGGCCTGCTTCTCGGTGAGACCGACAGAACCGATTTCAGGTTCGCAATAGGTGCAGCTTGGTGAATTAAGGATATCCAGCGGGAATGGATTGAGACCGGCAATGCTCTCGACGGCGATGATGCCGTGATGCATGGCCATGTGAGCCAGCAACTGCTGCCCGTTGACATCGCCGATGGCGTAAAGATGCTCGA
>JBBJOX010000307.1:0-3658 GCA_037724245.1 Thermomicrobiales bacterium
GTTGTAATCCCGATCGCTTCTTCTGTCAAGTTGGCCCCCTCCGAGGCCACGGTGAACGATTTGTTAATACTCAGATACCCCGCCGTCACCACAGTGAACTCGGAGCTGGCAAACGCATCGACGCGATCCATCAGGTCATGAATTTCCACCTGATCGAGCATCGCCGACGGGAAGGGCACCGGGATCAGCGCTGTCATCCGGTCTTCGGAGACCACGAAGACAGAGGCAGGATCGCTAATTGCTTCCAGTTCGTAGTAATTAGCGAACGGCGCAGCACTTGCTGTCTCGGCATTCCAGCTATGCAGCAGAATTCGGATATCATCGGTGACTTGTTGTGTTATGGCCTGAAACGCTGGATCGTCGATCGTCACCCCGTTGGTCGACTGAATCACAATCGTCTCCGTCGTCGGTGCCTGATCGGTCAGTCCGGCATTGGCAATCACCTGCTCACCGGCAACGGATTCCGGACTGTTTTCCAGTTCCATTTCGGTCAAAAGAACGCCGCCCAGATTCGGCAAACCAAAAACCATTGCATTCACGATCACTGCAATCCAGGCGAAGATTACCCGCCAGGGGTGCTGCGCACTGCGCCGCGCCAACACTCTCGTGGAATACCATCGGCCCATTGAGTAACCTTGTTTCATGTCGCGTCAGTCGCCAAGGATTAGTCCGAACAGGGTTCGGAATGTAGTTCTCAGCCAAGCCTAACGAGCTGCATATCGATTGCCCAGAAATTCACGAACATCGTTCAGAAATGCAATCGAAGTGGACACGTCGCGACCGAACTCATACGCTACCGAAATACGATTGCTGGTACCAGCCCATTCAATACATCGGAACTTTCCAATGGACGTCGACATGACAAACCAATCGAACCCGGCTACAGACACACGCCAACCCGGGACGGTGCGTGTTTCCAGCCCGGATCTCTTCTTCGGCATGCGGATACGTACCGTGCTGAAGCAACTTGGCTATACGGTGGTGCTGACAAAAAGTTCAACCGAGTTCAGTGACCATCCGGATGGGATCGTTCTTGGTCTAATCGATTTCAACCAGCCAGTGAACTGGCTCGAATTCCAACCAGCGATCGATGGCGGTTTGCCAATCGTTGCCTTCGGCGCGCACACCAACGTCGCCGGTTTCCGGGCCGCCAAGGCGGCTGGCGTGGCACGCGTCGTTTCGAACGGAGAGTTCAACCGATCACTCCCGGATCTGGCAGCAAAATACAGTCGAAAATAGGACCCAATCAGCGCACAACCCAACGTATACTGACATGTACGTACATAGTCAGCATCGGAGTGCGCCATGATCGAAACCAAACCGCAAACTGCAATTCCCGGCACTGTGGAACTCAGCATCGACGCTGCGGTCGAGGTCTTTTTCGGGGACCTGCGTCTGGCACCCCGCTCCAAGCGCACGTATCGTCAGGGAGTGCGCAAGTTTCTCGATCATCTCGAAATGCATGAAGGCATCGATCCGAAGACGGCTCCGGTGACTGCGCTGACAACCGATCACGTGACCTCGTTCGCTTCGCTGCTCGTTCCAGCCGATATCCGAACGCCAGAAGAGGTTTCGGCGATGCGGACGGCCCAAAACAACCTCGCTGCAATCCGAAAGTTTTTCGCCTACCTCTCGGCATACGATCTGCACCCCACACTGTCGACCGATCGTTTACGCGTTCGCCTGGCCGCGATGATGCCGCGATTCACGCCGCCACCTCCTGATGTCAAACTCCCCGATTTGCAGCGCGTTGTCGACTTTGTGACCGGTCGTCCATCCGAAGAGAAACCACATCTCGAACTCAGGCGTCTCAAGGTCAAGGCAATGGTGCTGCTGATGTTCCGCACCGGCGCTCGCGTATCGGAACTCTGTGCGCTTCGCCGCCGCGACATCGATCTGGCATCCGGTACCGCTGGCATTTACCGGGCCAAGGGTGGCAAAAGTCGCACCGTTCATTTCGATGTGGAAACTGCGGAAGCCCTCGTCATGTACTGGGAGAAGCGCGGTGATCAGCCAAGAGGTTCGGGAGCATTCCCGGTCCTCAGCGGACGTGACAAACCAGGTGAGCCCGGCAAGGGCATCAGTCCGAGGACAGTCGAGCACATCATCGCTGAAATCGGAACACATCTCGGAATCGAGAGCGTCGTGACGCCGCACTCCTTTCGCCACGGCTTGGCAACCGAACTCGTGCGAAGACGCGTCCGGGAGTCCACAGTTCAAACCATTCTGGGTCACGCATCACCACAAACGACGCGGATCTACGTTCATCAATCGGGAATTGAAGTTGCAGAAGAATATCAGGACGCATTTGGAACCTACAGGGCACCGGGCCAGGCCGCCGATTAGCCGCCTGGTTCGTTCGCTGCGAGGTGGAGCCTTGATGATCGTATGCGTCGCAGTGATTGCTGGTTGCGCCGAAGGCACATCGCGCGACGCTGAGCGCGGCCGCGAACGTGATACCGAACGCACGTCGGTCGTGGACGAACTCCAGTCGACCCGCACCACCGAAATCATCAAGGGCACCCCAAACGCCTCACCAACCACGACGCCGGATTGATTACGCACGAACAGACCCCGCCTGTCCAGCAGGCGGGGTCTTCCACGTTCGTGTCGTGCGTGGTGCTGACTATGCGGCGAGGCTGGCCGGCACTGCTGGTGCGGTCGCAGGATCTGCATTGGCCAGTTCTGTTGCGGCTTCCTGAGCCGCTTCCGGACTCGGAGCACCCTGAACATCAATCACCGTCAATGTTGTGCCACTCGCGAAAATGATGCGGAAGCTGTCGACGTCGCTGCCTTCGACGGCGGCCGAGCTGAAGGAGTACGCGGCGACGCCGCTCGCGCCCTCAATCGAGACACCGTCGACGACAGTCAGGCCATCGAGTCCTGGAGTCAATTCTGCCGCCTGTTCGATCACCGTGGTCGTGGCGGCTTCATCTGCAAATACAGTGGATGCAACGGTGACGATTGGTGTCATCGCTCCGTCAGCACCGAGCCCGACAGATTGAACCCAGGATGTCGAGAAACCGGACAGGGCCGAGCCGGTCAGACCCAACTGCTGTTCCGCTTCGGTTGCGTTGAGATACCCGGATTGCAGTGTCATGCCAAACGCGGAGATGTCGATCACCGATACTGGCAACGCCAGATCCGTCGCGGCCGGTGCGGTTCCGCCGACTACTCCTTCGGCTCGGGTTTGTAGATCGGCAGCCAGGGTTGTTGCAGTTTCGACATTCGCCTCACTGCCGTCACCGGTTTCGATGGCGACTCCAACCAAGAATCGATCGACGGCGAACGTCACATCGGCACTCCCGATCGTCGTGGCTTCATCGGCCGCGTCAGCGTAGGTACCGGTGGTCAGCTCGCGTGGGTCGCTTCCAACATCTGTGATTCCGTCGGTAAACGTTCCTTCCGGAGAAACCCGTGCCTCATCTTCGAGCAGGTCGAATCCTGCCTGAACTTCGGCCGCGGAAGTCCACGCCGAAACGTAGGACCGGATCGTTGTTCCATCGGTCGCATTTCCGTATTCGCTGATGTAGTACCCAACAAATCCGGCTGTGGCCAATTCATCGGCTGTCACATCGCCGGCTGCCAGTTGATCGGCGGACAGGAAGGTTTCGCCGGCGAAACTGTAGCCATCCGGCAGTGAGCTGGAATCGAGGGT
>JBBJOX010000308.1:0-3651 GCA_037724245.1 Thermomicrobiales bacterium
TATCGGCGCTGCGTCCGAGCCGGCACCGTCACCTTCTGCAGAAAACCCCATGACCATGGGAGTTTCTGGCAAGTGGCTGCCTGCGGTAGCCTGAGCCGCGGACGCGTCGACCGGCCCCAATCGATCTTCATGAGTCATTAAGAGATTCTCATTCCCCTGTCATGTTGCAGCAATCTGCCCCCCACATATTAAGAGAATGTAATCAGGGGAGGATTTCTCCGTTTGCATGGTGACGGATGTGAATGTGGCGACACAACACACGGTCTCAGATCAATCTGCACATGAAACAGGGGGCACTACATGGATACCGGATTCTCGATGCTGGATGGCGCAAAGGCTATGTACTACTGCCACGATACGTTTGGGTTAGGCCACTTGCGCCGTACGCTGACGCTGGCCAACCACCTGCGCACGGCAGCACCGAACCTGTCGCAGCTCATCGTGACCGGTTCTCCTGTTGCCAGCCAATTCGGTTTTCCGGAGGGGACTGACTACGTCAAGCTGCCGTCGGTAACCAAAAACGATGCCGGTGCCTACGAACCGCGGACTCTTTCAAACAGTGAAATGAGTTCGGTCCGCGACATGCGCAGCGATATTCTCCTGTCTTCAGCGCATCACTATCAGCCCGATGTTTTCGTGGTCGATCACGCTCCGGGAGGTCTTCAAGGAGAAGCAATTGCGACATTGCGACATCTCAAGGAAACATTTCCGGATACGAAGCTCGTAATCGGGTTGCGCGACATCATGGACGACGCGGCGACGGTTCGAACGTCGTGGAAGCGCGAGGGAGTCTACGAACTCTTCGACGACATTTATGATCTGATCCTCGTGTATGGAAATCGAAATTTCTACGACGTCGTACAAGAGTACGGTCTTTCCCAGCGCGCGGCCGAGAAGACCAGATTCGTGGGCTATCTTGGTCGCAAGCCCGGTACCAGAACTCCGGAAGCGGTACGGGCAAGCCTCGACATGCAGACTGACAAGCTTGTTGTCGTCACGGCCGGAGGTGGTGGCGATGGACGTGCCTTGTTCGAGGCGATGCTGCGCGATCTCCGAATTCAGGACCAGCGCGATTTCGATTGCCTGATCGTTGGCGGTCCCCTGATTTCTGAAGCTGATCGCAGTGAGCTACGAACCCAGCTCGGCCAGCGCGGCAATGTCCACTTTCTCGATTTTACAGACGATCTTCTGAGTTACCTCGGCGCCGCTGACGCCGTGATTTCAATGGGCGGATACAACACCGTTTGCGAAATCCTATCGCTAAATCGGCCAGCGATCATCGTTCCGCGGGTGAAGCCACGTCAGGAACAGTTGATCCGGGCGACGGTGATGAGTGATCACGGGCTGGTTCAGATGCTGCATCCGCGTGATCTCGAGCCGGAACGGCTGATGAACTCAACGCACGATTTGCTGGCCAATGCTTCGATCAAGCGGCCGCAGCTCAACTTCGATGGCTTGCCCAATGTGGCGAGTGAACTCAGATCTCTCGTTGCCGGTTCTTCGCAGAATTCCGCCCCTCTCCAGTTCTGATCAGGTCTATCGATCGATCTTCGTTCACGCATTCAAGGAGACGATATGAACACGCCAGGATCACCTCGTGGTCGGGTTGCCTATATTCTCAAGATGTTCCCCAGATTCTCGGAAACATTCATCCTCAGTGAAATCCTTGAGCTCGAGCGGGCGGGGGTTGATGTCCGCATCTTCTCGTTGAAGCGTCCGAACGATGTGCGAACGCATGCCGATGTGCTGAATGTTCAGGCCGAAGTCAGCTACGTTCCAATCACGTCGTGGGCGGATGCGAGGGTGCTGGTGGCGCCGCATTGGGAAGTGTTTCGCTGGAATCCAGTGCGCTACGTTGGCGTCGCCTTTCAGGTGCTGAAACGACGGCGTTGGGGTGCGGTCAAGCGCTTCCTTCAGGCAGGCTACATTGCACCGCAGCTCAGGCGGGAGGGTATCTCGCACGTTCATGCTCATTTCGCATCGAGTGCCACGTCGGTCGCCCACTATCTTCATCATTTGGCAGATGTCACCTACAGCTTTACAGCGCATGCCAAGGATATCTACATCGACACCGTTTCGGATGAGGTGCTGGTTCGCAAAATGGACAACGCCGAGTTTGTGGTGACGGTCAGCGATTACAACAAGAATCACCTTGCATCACTGTCACCTGATATCCAGATTGAGCGGATTTACAACGGACTTGATTTGACATTGTTTTCGATGAGTGCGGCCAAGCCCGATATCGTGCCAATGATTCTGGCGGTTGGTCGCCTGGTAGAGAAAAAGGGTTTCGACGACCTGATCAGGGCCTGCGCCCTGTTGCGAGATCGCGATCTGGAATTCACCTGTTCGATCGTCGGATCCGGATCGGAACAGGCTCAGCTGCAGAAACTGATCGACGGTTTCGAGATTCAGCACCTCGTGACATTGACGGGGCCGATGCCGCGGGAGGAGCTTCTGAAACTCTATCCACGGGCCACGGTATTTGTCGCTCCGTGCGTGATTGGTAACGATGGCAATCGCGATGGCTTGCCGACTGTACTGATCGAGGCAATGGCACTTGGAGTTCCGGTAGTTTCGACTCCGGTAACGGGTATACCTGAGCTGGTTCGCGAGGGTGAGACTGGGCGACTGGTGGAGCCGAATCATCCGGCTGGTCTGGCACGGGCGATGGCCGACGCGATCGATCATCCGGATTGCGCCAGAAGCATGGCGTTGGCCGGGCGCCGCCTGGTGGAAGAACGATTCGACTTGCGACGCAACGTGACAGTGCTTCGTGAACACTTCGAGAAGGTGAGTTGACCCGAATGAGAATTGCCTATTTGTCGACCGATTTCGGGATTCCGGTCTGCGGAAACAAGGGAGCGTCAATTCATGTTCGAGAATTGAGCGCGGCGCTGAGCAATCTGGGACATGACGTGGAAATTCTGACCAGTCGGGCTGGCGGAGAAGCTCCCGAAGGGTTCGCCGTTCCGGTGCGGGAATATCGGCTCGAACCCCAGGAGCGCAAAAAGATCTCAGCGCTCAAGAATGAGCCGGGTGTCGCGGATCCGATGGTCAAGGAAATCCGCTCGATGATGTACGCGGCGAATCTTCGCTATCGGGTGATGCCACATCTAATGCGATCGCGCCCGGACGCATTGTATGAGCGCTATTCCCTGATGGGGACCGCCGGCGGCGATATCGCGAAGTCTCTCGGGATTCCTCATGTTCTCGAAGTGAACGCACCGCTCAGCGAAGAGCATTCACGCTTTCGGGGAAGTGCCTTTCCCGACACGATACGTCGAACCGAGCAACAGATACTGGCATCGGCGGATGAGGTGATTGCAGTTTCCGAACCACTCAGGGACTGGATCATTTCGTCGGGAGTTTCGCCGGAACGGGTGACGGTTGTTCCCAACGGTGTCGATATCGAGCGATTCTCCACAACAAATCTTCCAGAGCAGGTTGACCCGGGATTCGACGGACGCCCGGTCGTCGGTTTCGTTGGAACACTCAAAGGCTGGCACGGAACGTCGACGCTGATCCAGTCGATCGGATCGATTGCCCGGCAGCGTGGGCTGGAACGCTGTCCCCGCCTGTTGATCGTAGGTGACGGGCCAGAGCGGGAACGTCTCGAATCTGTGGCACGGGACGAAGGTATTGGCGAGC
>JBBJOX010000309.1:0-3624 GCA_037724245.1 Thermomicrobiales bacterium
GACCTCGTTGGATTCACGTTGTTAATCTGGTTCAGACATTTCATCCGCAACCTCCCAGTCTTCTCGTGCAGGGTCTTGCCGCGCATGCAGAATGTGCGAGACCACAAAAGATCATTCGCTGAGCCGAACATACAGAATGTGTGATTCCACTGGAAAACTCAGTACTCCGAGACCGAGTTCGCTGCGTCGACGAGCCAAACCAGGTTGTTCAGCCAACAATCTCAAAACAGAGTGGATTCTCAGCGAGCGAGTAAGCACCCGCTTGTTCATCGCCAAATGCGCGGAGGGAATCAATTACGATCGCCTGAAACTCAAGATCAGCCTCGACAGAGAACCTAATTTCCCGAAGTGACCCGGTTCGACACCGCTTCCTGTTGTTCTTTGCGAACTATTTCTTCGGCGTTGTTCAGTACTCTCTCGAAGTAGTCATCATCGACCACTACATACTCACCGCGATCGACTTGATCAAAGCCTTCGCGAATGAGTGATCGAAGTTTCTCGAGCTTCTGATCCCGCTGATCGATCAGGCGCAAGCCCTCGCGCACGACTTCGCTGGCGTTGTTGTACATGCCAGATGCGACCTTCTCGCGGACAAGCGCTTCGAGTTTGGGTGTCAGGGACACGTTCATGGCATTTCCTCTCGATGACCAAAAGATAACAATCTTTGTTATCTGTCGTATCACCACGGGATCGCCTAGCGTTCGCAGAACCTCAGACCATTGCCAAATCCATCCTCGACTGAGAAACAGAGTCCCCACGGTTCCCGCTCCAGACCAGGGCGGTAGTACTTGTAGTTCCTGGATGTCAGTTCCGCGTGATACGCCTTGATCCCGGTTATCTCGAGGAAGATGGTCGACCCTGGCGTTCCGTCACCGTGATGTTCACTGAGGTGGATGATCAGATCGGAGCGGTGGATTTGCATATACAACGGCATATCAGGTTCGAAGCGATGCTCCCAGTCGACCTCGAAGCCAAGATAATCAATGTAGAACTCCCTGGCTTTCTCTTCGGAAAACATTCTGAGAATCGGGATAGCCCGGGATAGTTCGATACCATCCTCGACTGGAGCGCTGTTTATCTGGGCGGCGAGAACATTCCACTCTTGATAACCGAACTGATGCGCCACAAGTTCCAGAGCTGCGCTGTGGGTAATATCGTGACCGTGCTCGGTAAGCATCGTCCTGAGTGTTGTCGCCATCATTTTGGCGTCAAGATACGTCCGCATCAGAATCCAACCTTTCTCTACAGGCGAGTCGGAATGTCAGTGCCCGCGTTGCTGACTCGTTCGCCTCGTGAAAGGACCGGACGAGAAGGTGAGGAATCGACACATTCACCAATCCCGTTTTCGGGAGCGAGCGGCAGGTTGTATCTGACCTGAATCGATTCCAGCATCCACTCCGCCAACGACTTCAGTGGGACACCGCCAGATTCCCTGCGAGTTCCAATCGAAGAACATGTGCATCACTCACTCGCCGTTGCGCTGCATGCAGCCTGTCCGCATCGAGCCTGAGCCGGGTGGTCGACACCGCGAGTGAACGCTGGATCGCCGCCGGAGCCGGACCGCCCGGCAGCGTCCGTGCCTCGATGAATGCCCAGGGGTCGAGCTGATGATCGATCCAGATCTGCTCGATATCAATTTCCTGAACAGCGACTCGACGCACCATCGAGCAGACGTCTGCCGTCGTGAACGATGACCCTTCGCTGACAAGACTCGAAACGATATGATGCGCCGAGCGAAAGGACAAACCGTGATCGCGCACAAGTCCGTCGGCCAGTGCGGTCGTCGTCATGTTCCCTTCGCTGGCTCGCTTCGACAAAAGCTCGACATCGAACATAGCGGTTTCCAGAACGGCATCGAGCAGTCGAAGCACACTTTCGGAAGCTGCAAACGCCCGGGCAATCGGCACGTAGATCTGGTCTTCGACATCGTTGGTATCGCCGAATGCCGCCGAGTGAACCATCGTTGTCACCGTCGCCACATCTCCATACACGTATCCAACCCGGGCCCGGATATGCTCCAACACAACCGGATTTCGCTTCTGCGGCATGATCGAGCTGATTTGGATGAACGCATCGTCGATCCGGACGATCCCTACTTCCAGCCGGGCCCAGACCAGAAGATCGTAGACAAAGCGGGAGAGGCTGCCGCACATGTTTTGCAGCGCCTGAACCGCCTCCAGCATGTGATCGTTGGCACCAACGGCGTCATATCCGTTCTCGACGATGCCATCGAAGCCAAGCAAATCCGCAGTCAGATCACGGTCGATCGGAAAACTCGTCGTCGTGAATGCGGCAACACCAAGTGGTGATTGGTTAACCCGCTTCCACGCCAAATACAATCGATCGAAGTCACGTTCCAGCGAACCAAGCACACCCATCAGATAATGTGCCAGCGTTGTTGGTTGTGCTGGCTGCGTATGCGTAATTCCAGGCATGATCGTTCGCATATGCGTCTGCACCAAATCGATGAATCGGGTTCGCAGTCGTTGCACATCGTTCATGATCGAGGTGAGTTGATCCCGGATCATCAACCGACAGAGTGCGGCCGCGAGATCGTTGCGGGAACGCGCGATCTGGTGATTCCCGCCCGTCTCGACACCGGTCATCTCGATCAATCGCCCCTCGACCGCGAAGAAGAGATCCTCCAACGATGGCGAGTACGTGAACGCATGCGCGCCAGAGTCACTGATCGTCTGCAGTGCCTCCACGATCGACAGCGCCTGCTCGGCCGGGAGGATTCCCGTTTTCGCCAGCATCAGCGCCTGCGCCTCGTTCGCCGCCATCATGTGCGGAAACAGCAACTCCTGTGCATGCACGAACCCCGGCGCCAGAATGTACCTCGCATACTCCGGGTGCGGAAACTCCTGTGTGTTCTTATCCGTCATGAAACAGCAGCCTCCACAATATCAAACCCATCGAGCGAGGAATCCAGCCGCACGTGACACCCGATTGGCAGCGTCAACATTGGTGACGTATGACCGGCATCGACATCGGCAAGGATCGGTATCGACCATTTCGCGAGTCGCGATCTCAATACATCGTGCACCATCAACCGCTCCTGCGTCGTGTAGCGATACGGTTTGGCCACGATCAGACCGGTAATCTTTGCCAGTTCACCCATATTCTCCATGTCCATCAGTTGAGCATCGAGTCTGGCCGGTGAAAGTGAATCTTCGGAGGATTCGACGAAAAGCACCGCACCTTCGAGATTTGGCCACCAGCGGGTACCTCTTAGATGCTGAAGACTCTCGATACAGCCTCCAACCAAATGACCTTGCGCCACCCCATCGCAAATTCAGGCCCAGCCATCATTCACGGTTTGGCTACGCGGCCGCAGCTCATCCTCGCCAGATTCCCAATCGAGGAATTCCTCGGTCCAGGTGGTGGAGGGAAGGACTCGGCCATATGCCTCGGTGCTGGACAGGACACCGAGCGCAGAACGACGTGCATAATCTGGCATTCCTGGAAACTCGGCCCAGTCGGTCATCAGCGTTGGTCCATTGAATGTCACCAGTCCGGTTTCCTGATAAATGGCATTGTTCAATACTGTGACATCGGAAAACCCAAGAAATATCTTGGGATTGCTTCTGATCAACTCCCAGTCGAGGAGCGGCAGCAAGTGGC
>JBBJOX010000310.1:0-3598 GCA_037724245.1 Thermomicrobiales bacterium
ACTGTTTTGAAATCGTTCTCGGACTCGGCGATGGTGGCGAGCTGAAGTGTCGGGCGTCGCAACAGGTCTGCCTGCAGACGTGCCATGGTCAGGGTGGTAATCGCGATGTGTTCACCATGATGTGCCGGAGGGAGATCATCACCACGCATGTCGAGATAGTGCGCGATCAGATGCTCGCCCTGGCTGGCGGGGTAGGATCCGCCACAGAGAGTCATACCAAGACCGGAAAGTACGAGCGTTCGAATCAGCAGCTCGATCGAGGTGATGTCGAAGTGAATCAGCGATTCTGCGTGTTCGATCAATGCCTGCTCATCGTCGCGCAAGAGCATGAACGGGGCTTCGCGGTATGGCGTGCCGAGAATCAGGTTCGCCAGAAGCCAATCTGTCTGCGCTGTCGAGCGCGCCATCGAATCGCCAAACCCGGCTGCAATGAGACGTTTTGGAGCGGCCGCCATCACATCGAGATCGAGAAAGACGCCTTTGGCAAGCGTCGCCGGGAGCGATTGTTTGAGTCCTCGATCGGTAATCGCTGCCGACACCGACGTGTACCCATTCATCGAGGGAGCGGTCCCGAACACGGCGAACGGCCGACGGGTCAGATGGGCCGCGTACTTCGTGATGTCGTTGATCGATCCTGATCCGACGGCGATCAGGGCATCGGCTTCGCTGGTTGCCTCGATGACCAGACTTACGTTCTGCATGTCTGGATGCGGATGGTCGCCCAGCACGATTTGATCGACATCGAATGCGGTTGCGAGACTGCCACAAACGCGATCACCGAGCACATCCTGAGTCGCTTCGTCCATCACGACCGCCAGGCGATGACCCAGCGAGAGCGGCTCCACCAACTGACTCGCCCGCCGACCGAGATCGCGCTCGATCACGATCGAGCAGTCAGGAGAGGGGAGGAAATCTCCGCTGTCCGGATCCCTCAACGTTCCGGCCAGAAGCTGATCAAGCAGTTCGCGGGACATGGTTACTCCTCTTCGAACATTGGCGACAGCGAATCGAACAGCTTGCGGTAACGGGCATAGCAGTCGTTGTAACGTGACGTCGTTTCAGGATTCGGTTCGACGACCCGGGCGACAGGATTGATCTTCGCGGCCAGTTCTTCGATCGATGGCGCTCCGGGTATCGACATCAATGCGAACACGGCGGCGCCGAGCGGTGCCGAATCCGGATTGGTCACGACTTCGATGGGCATTTCGCTGACATCCGCCCGGATCGATGCCCAGATATCGCTCTGCGATCCTCCGCCAGAGAGCCGAATCTCTGGCGATGGTCCCAGCATTTCGGTCAGTCGCGTGGATTCGTCTCGCATGGCGAAGGCGCATCCTTCCAGGACGGCACGGGCGCATTCGGCTCGACCGTGGCCGGCAGTTAGGCCATAGAAGGCACCGCGTGCCGAAGAGACCCAGCGCGGCGCCATCGCTCCGGACAACGCCGGAAGAAACAGCAGATCGTCGCTGCCAGTTGCCGCATTTCCAGCCAGCGCCGACATGTCGGCGGCCGATGTGATTCCGAAGGTGGAACAGAACCAGCTGACGGCACCTCCGCCAAGCCAGCCGGGATTCTCCAGAAAATAGCGACCTCCGGGAAAGCCGTGAGTCTCGATCAGGTCGCCTTCATCGAGGATCGCGGTATCGGAAATCGCTCCGACGACTTCGGCTGTTCCGATCGAGCAAGAGATTCGACCGGGAGCGACGATACCGGCTCCGACCGCGCCGCTGAAATCATCACCGGTACCAACGATCACGCGCGTTCCCGGAAGGAGTCCGCTGAGGTCGGCGCCATGTGGTGTTATCTCACCGGCGATCGCCGTTGCATCGGCGATGTCCGGGAGTTGTTTGCGATCGATGCTGAAGGCAGCGAGGTGTTCGTCCGACCAGCATTTCCGATGGACGTCGTAGAGCATCGTCGTCGATGCGAGGCCGTGGTCCACAACACATGGTGTCCGCAAAGCTGTGACACGAGGTACGAGACCGGTTGATGCCAGATAGCAACCAGGTCCGCGTGCGCCAGGTGTTTCGAGAACCAGCTGATTTTCGCTGCCATGTGCGTGGGATCGAGCACAGTCCCGGTGCGCTCGCGAACCCGGATCGGATCGATTCCGCTGATCTCGGCCTCGGCGCGTCGATCCATCCAGATCAGCGCTGGCGCGAGCGCACGTCCGTCGTTACCGACTGGCAGGCATCCGTCGAGTTGGCCAGTCACCGAAATCGCGTCGATGTCGGCAGCGGTGAGACTGGATGCTGCGAGGGCAGCCTCAATCGTTGGACGCAAGGCATCGAGCCAAACAGTCGAATCCTGCTCGGCCCAGCCGGGACGGGGATAGGATGGCTGATACGCCGATCGATTCGATCCCCGAACCTTGAGGGTTTCGTCGACGACGATTGCCTTCAGACTCTGCGTACCGAGATCGATCCCGATCACTGCCATGTCAGACTCGTGCGCAATCGTTCAGCACATCGTGTAATTGCGAAAGGAGCGAGCCCTTTGATGGGGAATAGGAGCCATCGAAGACTGCCGATCCGATCGTGAATGCATTAGCACCGGCCGCCAGCAGATCACGAATCTGCTGTGCAGAGTTGACTGCACCGGCGACGATCAACGGAGCATCCGAGCCGAGACCACGGCGCGCGGCCCGAACCAGTGCCAGAGGATCGGCTTCCGTGGCACGGTAGGCCAGCAAATCGCACCCGGCGCACCCGAGATCGATGAATCGTTTGCAATCCGCCTCGACGTCTTCCGGTGATCCGCCGAGCCTGGTCGGATGTCCGACCGGATTTCCGGGAAACGGAAAATACGCCGTTCCCGATCCTTCCAGGAGTGGCAGGATATCGTCGACCTGTGTCCCACCGAGGAGTCGCTGCACGCCAAGATCCCTGGCAATGGTTGCCGAGCGAATACATTCATCGGCGGTGGTGGAGACGACTTCGAGATAGGATGTCGCGCCCATGGCGTGGATTTCCTCGATGAGGGCAGCCCTCGTCGAGGCGTCGGTTCCGACATCCTTGAACCCGATATGGGTCAAACCGACCGGCTGAATCAAACGCAGCACGTCGAGTGCGTCGTCGATCGTCCGGTCGTTCCGGGTCAGCATGAAAATGAAGTCCATTCGCAACTCCTCAGCCCGCGGCATCAGGATATCCAGTATGTGTGGAACCTACCACATGGAACTGTGGATGTATACACATGCTGGTTATGCGGGAATCGATCTGCCAGAATGCCTCCTCGGCATCATCGGCAGAAGTGGGAACGGCGATATGGAACGATCTGACTGGGAGACGAACTGGGATCCGATATCGATTGATAGCGCTCGTGAACTGTTCCGGGACTATCCGGGTCGATGGTGGATCGCCGGGGGCTGGTGTATCGAGTTGTTCGTGGACGGTGCCGGGCGCGAACACGCCGATGTCGATATCGAGCTGCTGCGATCGGAGCATCACCTGATCCACGATGCGTTGCCTGGCTGGCAGTTATTTGCCTGTCGCGTATCGGGCAAGGAGATCCTTCATTTGTGGGAGGTGGGAGAATCACTTCCATCCGAAGTGCACGACATCTGGTGTCGGCCGACGCCAGAGTCGCCCTGGGCAAT
>JBBJOX010000311.1:0-739 GCA_037724245.1 Thermomicrobiales bacterium
GTGATCCCGAATCCCTTGACTTCATCGAGCATGCCAGAACCTCAGTTTCTCGTTGCTATGCAGGTGTCGAAGTTGTTACGTAGGAAGGCATGATCTCGCCCGAGATCCCGTTGGGGGTTCGCAACACCTTGACCTGCCCGTTTCGGGTATCGTCCGAAGGCGTCACAATTCCACTTCGCTCGAGGCGGGCGTAAGAGACCGCTTCGTAACCCGGTACAAGCTGCACGATCTCGTTCATGATCTGACTCGGATGGCTGAACGCGAGGTCGTATCCGAACCTTGCAGCAATCTCGGAAACGATGGAAGCAGACGAACGAGCATCCCCCATCGGCGGAACGGCTGCCCGCACCCGCTGTACTGTCCGATCGAACGACGTGAACGTTCCGTCCTTTTCCAGATTCAGCGCGAGCGGCAACACCACGGAGGCCAGAGCGGCCAATGGTGATTCGAATGCATCGATCACAACAAGAAATTCCAGTTTGCCGAGGGTTTCGAACAGGCGCGTGTTGGCGACAGCCGAGCGCGTTCCGAATCCACCTTCGACGATTGCGGCCTTGACCTCACCTCGCTCGATGGCGTCGGCGAGGTGCTCTATGCCGTACCCGGCCGTTGCTGGAATTGGTTTGGCATCGGCTGGTGACTTCCATTTCGTCGCCCAGGCATCGCTCAGCGCTTGGCGTGCATCGCCATCGCAAACGCCGCTCCCGCCGGGCACGACGACGCTGACCTACACGATCGA
>JBBJOX010000311.1:749-3598 GCA_037724245.1 Thermomicrobiales bacterium
AGCTGCGGACTTCCATTTCGTCGACCAGGCATCGCTCAGCGCCTGCCGGGCACCGGCATCACTGACCCGGTAGCCACCTGGCAGGAAGTCAGGTGTCAGGCCCATATCCGTCGTGCCCTGATAGTTGGCGGGACCTCTCGGTGATGCGACACCACCACCAGCGCGACCGACATTACCAGTCAGTAGTGCAAGATTAGCCAGCGCTGCGGCAATCCCTTCGGCGTCTCCGTAACTCCCGGTGTTCGTTCCGGATCCCTGATGCGCGATGGTGTGGTAAATTGCCCCACACTTGAAGGTATCCGGGTCCGGAACGCCAGCCAGTTCACTGACGCCCATCACGAACACGAGAGCGGCTTCCCTGATGCTGGCGACGGACACGCCGCAGCGTTCGGCAATGGCGTCGGTATCAATCGTGGCCAGTCTCGAGGTCAGCACCGTGTATCCGGGAATCGCTGCCGCAGTCGGGGCCAAAAGGCCGAGTCGAACGACTTCGGCAGAAATGGCGTCAACCAATTCCTGAGTCGTGCCGTCATTTGGCTTCAGCCAAAGCACGGCGCGATCGACCAGTGGGTAGTACTTGGTGCTGATGACGACGATCCGTGCTTCGCGGTAATGGCGCGAGTGATTGATCCAGTAGGAAGCAATCGGAGCGTTTTCGAAGATCGATGGTCCGACGACCAGGAGATTCTGGACATCGGTGAACAGCTCCTGCATATTGTTGGTGTGTGCCGTATCGATTCCCAGCGCCTGCCGGGTAGCGCGCTCGACTCCAGCCTGATCCGGAGTCAGCAGCCGATCGATATTGTTCGTTTGCATAACAGCACGGCCGAACTGCTGCAGAACCCAGGCTTCTTCGTTCGTATTTTCGCCGGATGCGAGAACGGCGAATCGACTTCCCCGGTACGTGCCGAGTCTCTCGGCAACCAGATCGATCGCATCGTCCCAGTCGATTTCGTAGGCGCGACCGTCGCCTTCCTGAACCCGTGGGTAGTACAGACGATCAGGGCTCTGAACCTGTTCGTGGCCCCACTTGCCTCGCTCGCAGGTGTATCCGTGATTGACCCCACGTTCCCATAGGTGGGAGGTCCGGCGGACGATGCCCTTGTTCGATTCGATGTTGAGCGTGCAGCCGACGTCGCAGAACCCGCAGATTGTTTCTGTCGTATCGAGTTCCCAGGGATGATGCCCGAAATGGCGATCTGTCAGCGCTCCGACCGGGCAAACCGCGATACACATACCGCAATTGGTGCACGTGGTGTCCCGGAGATCCATGCCGAACGCTGGAGTGATCGTTGCCTCGAGCGAACGATTCGCCACTTCAATTGCAATGACGCCCACGACCTCGTCACAGACGCGGGTGCAACGGCTGCACATGATGCACCGGTCCCACTTGTAATCGATAGTTGGGCTGAAATGTTCGTACGGCTGTGACAACTTGGGCCGACGATAGGGATTGGCATTGATGTTGTGCAGGTAGGTGTTGTCCTGCAGATAGCACTCCCCTGATTTATCGCAGGTCGGACAATCGAGTGCGTGATCGATCAGGTACATCTGAAGAATGTACTGCCGAGCCTGAACCGCATCGTTGGAATGCGTCAGCACTTCCATGCCTTCGGCCAGCGGCGTTGCACACGATTCGATCAGGCCGCCGCGCTTGCCGAGAACTTCGACAGTGCAAATCCGGCATGATCCCCACGGCCGCAGAAGAGGCTGGTAGCAAAGATTGGGAATTTCGATTCCGGCCAATCGGGCCGCTTCGAGAATCTGGGTGCCGACCGGGACGGTCACTTCTTGACCGTTGATCGAGCCTGTCACCATCTTGACTTGCGTGGTTGTGACCATTGTGTGAGGGGGCCTCCGTCAGGAGTTGATCTTCGTGAGACAAATACTGCATCACCGCGTTGTGCAGAGGAAGTGATTAAGCTGGAAACGCTGATTGCAGCCGATCTGGGCGCTTCACCCGGCCCTGCCCAATCCGCGATTTCACGCGCGCGGAGGCAGGTTTTACGCCGAAATGGTAGCACAGACGGCAGGTTCAGATGCGAACGATTCGCAAGAATCGAGCAGTGCTGCGTGGTAAACTCAAATGCCCGAAAAGGCTCGAGTTAAGAAGATATTTGACCTGTTCGCCGTGGATATCGAAAAGCCGAAACGCGGGCGCTGTACACCGCGAAATCGAAAAGGATCATGCTGGTGGACGTGCGCAACGAAGATGTATTCGAAACAATTATCGGTCTCGAAGTGCACGCTCAGGTTCTGACCAAAAGCAAAATGTACTGCGGTTGCTCAGCCGATTATGCCAATGCCGATCCCAACACACATGTCTGCCCGGTCTGCCTCGGCCTTCCCGGTGCGTTGCCTGTCATGAACCGGGTAGCGATCGAGAGCGTGATCCGTACCGGCCTCGCCCTGGGCTGCACCATTCCCCCGGGCTGCAAACTGGACAGGAAGAACTACGTCTACCCTGATCTTCCCAAGGGATACCAGATCTCACAGTACGATCTTCCGCTGTGTACCGGAGGTGCAGTTGAACTTGCCGTCGGCGGTCGTCAGGTTTCGGCCGGAATCACACGCGTACATATAGAAGAAGACACTGGCCGACTGGTTCACGAGGTGTCTTTTGATGGCGATGCAACGCTGGTCGATCTCAATCGGTCGGGTGTGCCCCTGATGGAAATCGTCGGCGATCCCGATCTCCGATCCCCCGAGGAAGCCCGGGAGTATCTGATGTTTTTGCGGCAAGTTCTTCGATACATCGGGACGTCAACCGGCAACATGGAAGATGGTGCCTTCCGCTGCGATGCAAATATCTCTATCCGGCGAACTGATGGCAGCTTTTGGGGACCACA
>JBBJOX010000312.1:0-1724 GCA_037724245.1 Thermomicrobiales bacterium
TTCACGGCCGCACTTCGGCATTTCTGATGAAGAAGATGTTGCCAATAGCCGCGAAGTGGCCCGGTATCGATGGAGCGAAGCAGCAAGTTCATCAGGTGTTTGCCCGCATCAGAACGAGACTCCGGAACCAGTCGACGAAGATCAGCCAGGCCGCCCTTGTCCTCGTTCCCGGAGGGGAATTGGCTCGTGGCATGGTCATGGAAGTTGTGCTGATCTTCTAGGTTTGTTCCGATCAGGTCTGCCTGGTGCGTTTTTCGGGCTCTCAATGATCCGTTTACGGTGCCTTGTCTGATTCTTCCGCCATTGGAAAGCCCAGCTGATCCTTCGCTGCGGCTCAGAACGACGTCACTTCGTGTCGACACGTGGTCCGACAGCTACGGGACAAACAAGGGTGAACAGGCCACCCAGCAGGACGGCGGCGGATGCGCCGTCCTGCTTTCTTGAACGACACATCGAGAACTATTCTGTCGATTTTCCCTGAATCTCACCCAATTTCAGGGGTCCTAGCCCATTCGGGCTAGGACCATCCTACCGCATTGTTCAAGAGTCACGCACAATGCTTGCAGATGTGACCAGAATGAAGGTTGCAGATCGGATGATTCCGGTTCGCGGCATTCTCCGGAGGTGCTGGTCTCTGTAACGTCCTGAAGACTACATCTGGAGAAGCGCATGAATCCGGCAATGCAGATTGGTTCGAATACGCGGTTTCTGGTTTATCTGGTTCGTACCGGGCAAATCAAGACGGTCGCTGCCACCGTTCGGCAGAAGTTCTGGTCCGATACGATCTCGTTCGGTTTGCGTCGCGATCTGACTGTTCCCTATCCCGCGCCGGACGCCGCGATGCCGATTGCGATTCGGCAGGCAACGACGGCCGATGTCGATAGGATGATGAATCTGCACGAATCGGGAGTTCCCCCCGAGGAACTCGAGGAGCGGCGCGATCGGCGTGGGGAATGCGATCATGGAATGCTCCCAACATCGTATGTTGGTGTCACAGAAGATGGCGATCCATGCTTCTTTCAGATGTTGATTTATCCGGAGCAGAACCACGTTAGCAAGAAACTCTGGGACAAGGCGTTTCCTGTGGTCGAGCCCGGTCAGGTGATGCTCGAGGGTGTGCTGGTGCCATCGGCATTCCGCGGCAAGAAGATCATGCCGATGGCGATGGCGAAACTTTCGGAACTCGCCAGCAATCCGACGACGACCGAGGCGATTACGTTTGTCGACCGTCACAATATTCCATCGCTCAAGGGGTGTATTCGCGCTGGATACGTTCCGTACTGCCAACGGGTTCGCCGCTGGAGATGTTTCCACGAATCGGTCAGTTTCGTCCCTGTCCCGCTTCGCATTTCCATTCCTGGTGTCACCGACTAAACCGGAGAAATTCGTTCGCATGTCTTCCCACGCCACCGCATCCGGTCTGGATGTCGCTATTCTTCGCGGGGATCGCTCGCTGATTTCCGATCTTGCCCTCGAATGGGACGCGCTGATCGGGGAGCGCACTGATGCCGATCCCTTTTCGACCCCGACCTGGATCGGATCGTGGCTGGATGCGTTCGCGCCGAACGCCAGGCTGGTCCTGATCGTTGTGCGCCGTGGCGGCGTTCTGCGTGGTTTGTTGCCGCTGGTGGAGCGTCGTTCGGGGTTTCAGGGACGCCTGTTGACCAGATTGAGTTCGCCGACCAACTATCACTCCGGGCGGATCGATCTGGTTCGTGGAGCCG
>JBBJOX010000312.1:1734-3598 GCA_037724245.1 Thermomicrobiales bacterium
TGGGACATGCTGGACTATCGCGATGTGACGGAGGGGAGTGGATTCGCCGACCTGGTCGTCCTTGCCGGGCAGGCGGGTAGCCAGATCATTCAGCGTGAGACGCTTCGTTCGCCATACATCGAGTACTCGACCGATGACGATCTGGGATCGTTCGGTCCTTCCAAGCAGCTTCGGCGCTCGCGGCGGATGCTGGACAAGGAAGGCGGAGTCCAGTTTCGGCGCACCGCACCGGCCGATCTCGCCTCGCTTCAGCGGCTCGTCCTGCAAGAGGATACGGGCTGGAAGGGTGCGGCAGGAACAGCGATTGCCCGGGAAGCCGAGGCGCTCGCCTTTTACAGCGGTTTCGTTGCGGCACAATCCCCCTCGTTCACCGTGGTCATCAGTGAACTGGTTGTCAATGATCAACCGATTGCGATCAATCTCGGACTCGAGATGGGGAGTCGATACTTCGGCCTGAAGCGCACCTACGATGAGGCGTATCACAAGAGCGGTCCGGGACACCTGATAATGCAGGAAATGCTGCTCGATTTGCCGAATCGGGGCATTTTCGAGTACGACATCATGGGGCACGATGAGGCCTACAAGATGGAATGGACCAGCTTGATCCGCCAGCACCATCACTACCTGGTGTTTCGCCCTGGCCTCAAAGGTGGATTGCTGCGACGTGGCGTCGACATTGCCATACCGTTGGTGAAGAAGCTCCGAACCAGATTTGCCCAGCGCGGTCTGGCAGTCGGTCGGACGGGGAATGACACAGCATCTACAGACGCAGCGAAATCATGATGTCCAATCCATTGAGTACCCGAGAGAACGTCGGCGCGATGTCGCAGGATCATGTGCCGATGGGTAGTCAGGAACGGTTTCGTGACTGAGATAACACTTCGCGAGATTGCCGCCGGTTCACGTTCCGACGCCGCATCGATCTGGAATCTGCTGGAACGCGATGTCGGAAACGGCGGGCTGACCAGCAGCTGGATGTGGACCTCAACCTGGCTCGAGGTTTTCGGGGATCATGTTCCTCATCTCTTCCTCGTCGCCGAACGGGACGGAGCGCCCTGTGCGATCACCCTGATCACCCAGGGCGTTGGTCAGAAACGCGGGCCGGTGCCAACGCGCACGATCTACCTGGGAACGGCCGGGGAACCCCCCGGCAGTTCGATCTGCGCCGAGTATGAGCGGCTTCTGGTTCGGGAAGCGGATCGCTACGATGTATCAGTCGCGATACTCAGGCACATCATGGCGTCCGGAAATACATGGGAAGAATTCGTGCTGGACGGGTTCGTGCCAGGCGATGCGAAGGCGTTTCTGCAGCAAACGGGGTACTGGTTCATGCGCAACGAGATTTGCCGTACCAGCGATCTGGCCGCGATCCGGGCTGCGGGTGGCGATCTGATCGAATCGCTCGGCAAGAACACCCGGTACAGTATCCGGCGCTCGATGCGTCGTTTCGGCGATCTGACGATCGAATGGGCATCGACCGGGGCCGAAGCGAACGAGATGTTCGAGGAAATGGTGGCGATCCATCAGCATCACTGGCAGGCCCTCGGCGAGCCGGGCGCTTTTGCCGATGCACGTTTTACCCGGTTCCACCAGCTGCTGATCGGCAGGCTGCTCGAACGTGACGTGCTGATGATGACGCGCATCAGATCGAGCGACCAGACGATTGGCTGCATCTATGGATTCATTGAGCAGAACCGCGTGTTGATGTACCAGTCCGGATTCGCCGACTTCGATGACGACAAGCTGAAGCCGGGGCTGGTTTCGCATGCAATGGTCATGCAGCACTGCCTCGAACGAGGAATCGACGAGTACGATTTTCTGTACGGGGATACTCGCTACAAGCAGGATCTGAGTAATACCACCC
>JBBJOX010000313.1:0-3577 GCA_037724245.1 Thermomicrobiales bacterium
CCCCTTTGTTCCAGCGTCTCTTGGCTATCCCACCACCTGGATCAAGGCAGAGGCTCCGCTGACAGCGGTATCGATCATTGCCGCCCTGCATCGGGGCGATATCTTCATCAGTGAATCACCTTCCGGGCCACAGGTGGTCGCCGAGCGCACAGCCGACGCGATTCAGGGAGTTGTCGTGGGTGCCGAAGGCGATGCGCTGCTGGCGATCGATCAAACAGGCATCGTGGGTGCACTGGCAATCCGCGACTCATCGCACCGCTTCAAATTGCCCGTTATCGCTGAGTCCATCTACATCCGGTTGGAAATCCACCGGGCAACCGGTGGAGTTCGCGCACTGACCAACGCCTACTGGCGAGACCCAGCGCCCGTCTAAAACGCAATAGGCTTTGGTGAAATGGCGGCGGTTAGAGATCGTCGTCGGTGTCCTCGACTGGTGCCCGGATCTCGAAATTGGCGCGCCACGGATTGTCACCAGCCACCTGCTTGCCCCCGAACTCAACGGATTCTGCAGCATCGACTTCGGCGTAACCCGTCATTTCGGTCACGAATGCATCAGTGCTCGTCGTTGGATCGTGGAAGCGGAAACGTCCCATCTCCGTCAGCAACGTTGCTCCCGGATCGAAAAAATCACCACGAAATGCGAGCCGCACGAGCTCATGGAGTCGTACGTCATTGTCATCCAGACTCGAAACGTAGTCGGCCAATTCATCAAGGCCTGCAGCGGAACGCTGATGTCGGGCGAGGACGTCCGATCCGAAGCCGAATTGATCCTGCTCGCCTCGTTCCCGACGCCAAGCAGCGATCGCGATAATTCTGTTGACAATTTCTCGCTTGACGGCGTAACTCACAGATCGATCTCCTGGATCCGACGCGCGGGCATCCTCTGACAGGCAGTCTACCTGAGTCACCTCCAGTGATGGAACCCTGGTGCAGAGATCAGTTTCGAGAGCCTGCTTCGCACTGTTCCTGGTGATTCTTTTGATCAGATTCGATGGCGTCACATCGAACTGCTGCTCAGAGTGCCAACCAGAGGATGATGATCAATGCCAGAATGCCAAGCGCGGCGGTGATGAGGACCGGCTTCGTTTTCCATGCCAGTTCCGGCGTCATTTCCTCTCCGGATTCGTCCAGATCGGCCCGGTAATCGGCGAAGGAAATGAGGTCCTGCCGCGATTCCCGCTCGAGTTCGAAGGCAACTATGCGATCAGCCAGTTCGCCGGCCGGAACATCAGTCCAGCCGAAGTCGAACTGTCCCCATCGCCGCTCGAGTTCGACCACCGACGTCAACGAGGCAAACTCGGCCTGTTCCGCCCCTTCGAGCGAGAGGGCGTACTGGCGTTGATCCCTTCCGATCTCATCGGCAAGACCGCGACGAACGTGTTCGACATCCTGCCCCTGATAGGTTGGATGCCACGCGAAGCGAACGACTGGTTGGTTCGGCGAGTTGGATGAGTCCACACAGATGCCTTGGACGTGGGAAGGATGGTGTCCTCCCCATCAGAACGATCAGAGTGCGACGGTGCCTTCGTAGACAAGGTCGCGACACCGCGCCTCGATTTCAGCGGGATCGATCGGATCGCGCGCCAGTCCATGATCCTGGGCCGATTGCGCGACAGCGCGCGCTACCCGCGGAGCCACTCGCAAATCGAGACTGTCCGGTATGAAGAACTCGGGACTCAGTTGTTCCGGGGTGACCAGATCGGCAATGGCCTGAGCAGCGGCGATTTTCATGTCATCACTGATCTGTCGAGCCTTGACGTCGAGTGCGCCCCGGAAAACTCCAGGGAACGCCAGCGAATTGTTGATCTGGTTCGGATAGTCGCTGCGTCCGGTCGCCACGGCAAAAGCGCCCGCCTCGTGCGCCAGCGCCGGCAAAATTTCGGGATACGGATTTGCCAGTGCAAAGATCAGTGGTTGCGGAGCCATGGTTCGCAACATCTCCGGAGTCATCGTTCCGGGAGCGGAGAGACCAATGAACACATCGGCACCGACGATCACGTCGGCGCAGGTGCCAGAGACGCGCTTGCGGTTCGTTACTTCGGCGATTGCCAGTTTCGTTCCATCGAGACCCTTTCGGTCGAGATGGATCGCGCCGGATCGGTCGCACAGAATGATCTCGTCCGCACCCAGCTTGACCAGTAGTTTCGCTACGGCGATCCCGGCTGCGCCGGCACCGTTGATCACGATCTTGAGTTCCTTGATCGAGCTGTTTCGCAGTTTGGCCGCATTCAGTAATCCAGCGGTGACAACGATCGCCGTCCCGTGCTGATCGTCGTGGAAGACCGGCATATCCAGTTGTTCACGCAGCTTGTCTTCGATCTCGAAGCATCGTGGCGCAGCGATGTCCTCGAGATTGATCCCTCCGAACGACGGCGAGATTTCGGTGACGATGCGGACGATCTGGTCCGGGTCGCGCGCGTTGAGGCAGATCGGAAATGCCTCGATTCCGGCCAGCGACTGGAATAGGACGGCCTTGCCTTCCATCACTGGCAGACCCGCCTGTGGTCCGATATCGCCCAATCCGAGAACGGCCGACCCGTCGGTCACGATTGCGACGAGATTTCCCTTGGCCGTAAGTTCCATCACTTTCGAGGGATCGGCCCGAATCACATGGGCCGGGACTAGTGCCTTCGGTGGCACGTACAACATGTTCAGAATGTGATGATCCCGGATCGGGATCTTGCTCCGAACCTCGAGCACACCGTGATGGCGTTCCCGCAAGTCGATCGCCTCGTCGCGAAACGTCGTCGACGTTGTACGAACACTCGATCGCGGACGCTCGAGACGTCCCTCGTAGACATAGCGCAAAGTTTTCTCTGCGACTTCCTCCGGTGTCACTTCTCGCGTCGCTTCGCCTGCTTCGATTGCGCCACGAACAACCGCTTCGGCAACGGCCGGGGCTACCCGGAAGTCGAAAATTTGCGGCACGATATTTTCGGCGTGCAATTCCTCCGGCTTCACCATGTCGGCCAACGCCTGGGCTGCATACAGCAACATTCGCAGCCGGATATTCTGCGCACCCGAATCGAGCAGGCCGCGGAAGAACCCAGGGAAGACCAGCGCCGTGTCCATCGTGTTCGGATAGTCGGATCGCCCGGTGGCGATGACCGCGGCACCGCCAGCACGTGCATTCTCGGGAAGGATTTCCGGCTGTGGTACGGCCAGGGCAAAGACAATCGGATCACGCGCCATGTCGCGGACCATGTCGTCGGTCACGATGTCTCCGGTCGACAGTCCGATGAAGACATCTGCATTCTTGAGCATGGACTGGAGCGAACCCTTGCGCTGCTCGGCGTTCGTTTCCTTGGCGACATAGGCTTTCGCCCAGTTCATTCGATCCGGGCGATAGTTGTAGATCGCACCAGCGCGGTCACAAACCACAAGATGCTTGACTCCGGCGCGAGTCAGGAGCCGGGCCACGCCGATGCCCGCTATACCCGCTCCGCTCAACACAACGTTAATATCTTCGAGGTTCTTGCCGACGACCTTCAGGGCATTGATCAATGCGCCAAGGACGAGCACAGCCGTGCCGTGATGCTGATTCGAGAAGATCGGAACGTTGGCTGCCTTCTCGAGG
>JBBJOX010000314.1:0-3573 GCA_037724245.1 Thermomicrobiales bacterium
GAAATCTCGGCAGCGGCCCTGGCGACAATGGCATAGATATCTGGATCATTCCCGACCGGGCGGAGGCGGATGAACCACCCCCCTACGAAGTATTGTCCAGTGATCGTCGAGGTAGTCGCAGAGCTGGTCTCTGCCAAGATTCAGCGTTTGTGATTCCCGGCCAGGCCATGTTCGGCTTCGCCGGGGGATGCTACCTGCGTCGGCATGCAGCTCGACCCGCTGATCGGCCGATGTGTCTTCGACCGGACTGCGGGAGTTTCCTCGTGGATCGTAGGTCACCACGGTGTACCGATCCGCGAGCAGGTTGGCGAACCCGCTGAAGACACCGGCATCCTGCGGACCGCCAGGAATGATCAACAATGTCGGGCCGGAACCGCGAATCTCGTAATAGAGTGTTGCTCCGGGAACGCTGATGGTGGATGAGGTAACGGGAGCAGATGTCATGATATTCTCCAGATAGCGTAACCGGACGAGACCGTACTCGGTGACCGGATCAGGTGAAGCGGTGGGTCAGGTGGATGGTGACGCTGTCGCCGCCTGCCTTGCCGATCGTTTTGCGGAGCGCTGCCTTGATCGGCACCAGATGCGTTCCGTCACCCTTCGGCAACAGCGTGGCCTCGAAGGGATGGCCGTCCATTGTTCCGGCGACCTTGACCGGTTTGCGCGTTCCGAAAAATTCGCCTGACCCTTCCATCGTCACCACGGTCCAGCCACCGATCGAATCGTCGCGGTAGACAGCGGCGGTGAATGTTATGTCGATGTCCTGTGGAGCTTTGAGTGTCGCGGCCATGGTGGCACTCCTGGTAATATCCTGATCGCCAATTGCTCGATTCGAACTTTCTTAGTACTGGACGGTCCAGTCCACTGAAAGTAAACTAGACTGATCAGTACTGAATGTCAACAGGTTCGAAATGAACTGAACTGAACGAGCGATGACACAGAGGACAAGCACCACAACCAACGGATCGCCAGGCAGCGGTGCCTTGTCGGCAACCGACCGCAAGCACCAGGCAATCCTCGATGCCGCCCAGGAGGTGTTCCTGAGAAGTGGCTATCCCGGAACCAATATGGACGAACTCGCGGCCTTCGCGTCAGTTTCCAAGCAAACGGTGTACAAGCATTTCCAAAGCAAGGAGGCGCTCTTCATCGAGGTTGTCAGCCGGATGACGACGGGTGCCGGCGACAGGGTGCTTCACGACGATATTCCGACCGGAATCACCGCCGACACCCTGACACCATATTTGATCGAATACGCCGACCGGCAACTCTGCGTGGTGCTGACACCGCGATTGATGCAGTTGCGACGGCTGGTGATCAGCGAGGTTCCGCGCTTTCCGGAGTTGGCAAAAGTGCTCTACGACCTCGGACCGCAGCGAGCGATGACGGCGATGGTGCGTCTGTTTACCCTGTTCCATGAACAAGGGTTGCTGAAGATCGAGAATATTAACGATGCCGCGTCGCAGTTCAACTGGCTGGTAATGGCGGAACCGCTGAATCTGGCAATGCTGCTGGGCGACGAGGCGATTCCGGATCGGGACACACTGCGTAGCCATGCCGAGAAGGGTGTCGCTATCTTCCTCTCCGCCTATCGGGCCACGTGACCGGGTCCTCCTTCGTCATTCCGGACGCAGCGACCAATCTCGGCAACCGACAAGTCTTATGTGTTCATTCGAAGCGGCAACAGCGTTTGGATGGCTTATTGAGGCACAAAGGATAGGTCACCGGCCATCGAATTCCCGCCATCCGAAGGTTTTTGGGTAGGCAGTTGATCCTTCGTTCCTCAGGATGACCGTCGAAACAGATTTGACGGCAAGACGTCAAGTCAGGAGTACCGGCTTCGCCGGGTGATTCTTTCTTCGTCAGAATGACGACGCGGGTGAAGCATTCGCAGTGGGTGTAGGATTGATTGATGGCTATTTCTCATAAAGCAGGGCCTGCGTTGCAGATCCTGCCGGCTCCTCCTGTCCCAACGAACCTGACATTTGGCCGCCCCCGGCGGGCGTCGGTGTCTCGTGCCGCCCTCGTCGATCGGCTCGCCGCAGGCACATCGGGCAAGGCGACGATCATCGTCGCGCCAGCCGGGTGGGGCAAAACATCGCTACTCGCCGAATGGATGGCATCGACATCGCGCACGGTTGCCTGGTTGCCGCTCGAAGCCCGGGACAATGACCGCGCACGCGCCCTGCGCCTGCTGGCGATGGCGATGAATCAGGCAGTGCCGGGACTTGCCGACGATGTGCTGGCCGCGCTGCGAACGTCGTACCTGCCATCGATCGAGGATATCGTCGCGCTGCTGATCGATGCGATGCGTTCAACCGGCGCCAATTTTGTGCAGGTGATCGATGATCTGCAGCACTTGAACGATCCCGAGCTGCTGCGCGGTTTGCAGGCGCTGGTTGCCGAGGCGCCGGATTCGGTCAGTTTCGTGCTCAGTGGTCGTACCGATCCGCCGTTCAATTTGTCCCGCTGGCGGGTTCAGGGGGACGTAACTGACATCCGGATCGATGACCTGCGTTTCAGTACCGACGAGGCCACGACTCTGTTTGGGCAGGATCGCGAATCAGGTTTCGATCGCAACGCGGTCGAGCAGATTGTCGCTCGCACCGAAGGCTGGGCCGCCGGTATCCGGATCGCAGCGCTGACACTGCGCGGCAACGCTGGCGACGCCGCAGACTTCCCGATGATCCACGGTACGCAGCGCGAAATCGCTGGATTCCTCTGCGAGGAAGTCTTCAGTTGTCAGCCAGCGGAGATGCAGGAGTTCCTGCTTCAGGTGTCTGTGTTCGAGAAGATATCGGGTCCGTTCGGCGATGCGGTTCTTGGCCGATCGGACACGCAACTCCTGCTGGAGCGTGCAACCGAGGCGAACCTGTTCATGGTTCCCTGCAACTGCAGCCAGAACATGTACCGGATCCATCAACTTTTCCGGGACTACCTGCTGGCCGAACTGCAGCGTCGACATCCAATGGCGGCTAACGAGCTGCATCGTCGCGCTGCGGACTGGTTGATCGGGAACGATCAGCCGATGGACGCGATCGACCATCTGATCGCCGCCGGAGAAACCGGGGCTTCGATTGACCTGATCGACCGGATCTCCACGAATATGGTGCTGACCTCGGAGCACACGAGTACGTTCCTGAAATGGGTGGAACGGTTCCCGCGGGATATCGTGGTTGCAAAACCCCGGATGCTTCGGTTTTACGTGCAGGCGCTGACGCTGACAGGCCGGCTCTCCGATGCCGAATCGCTGACCAACGCGATGGAGGCGCATCCGTTCTACCACACGCAATCCGACGGCGAATCCAACGACCGGCGAAGGGCCGAGATTCTGGCTGTGCGAAGTCGCATCGCGGCATATCGTGGCGACAATGAGCGGACAGTGGCTCTGGCCGACGCGGCTCTGGAGAAGCTGGGGACGCACGATCTGGCGTGGCAGGCAAGTCTTCAACTCGATCTCGGCTGGGCGTGGCGGGCTCTCGGTCAGCTCGATGAATCGGCGGTTCATCTGGCGCAGGCGTCGCGTCTCGGCTGGGAATCCGGAAATCTGCAACCGGCACTCTGGGGCACGCGCTA
>JBBJOX010000315.1:0-3572 GCA_037724245.1 Thermomicrobiales bacterium
GTTTCCGGTATTGCCTCCGCGGCGCGGGCTCAGGATGAAACGCCTGTACCTGGTGGCACGTTGCGCGTTGGCGTTCAGGGTGATCCAGCCGAGCTCGATCCGCATCTGACAGTCCTGAACGCCGCCGGGGTTGTGATCGATCTCGTCTACGACGGTCTCGTCAAGGAAGACGAACTGCTGGTGCCGCAACCTGCACTGGCCGAGTCGTGGACCATTTCCGACGATGGCCTGGTCTACACCTTCGCCTTACGGCAGGGTGTGTCATTTCACAATGGCGCGCCATTCACGTCGTCCTGCGTCAAGTTCAGTTTCGAGCGGCTGGCCAATCCAGCGACGGCATCTCCCAGTGCCGCGAATGTGTCGGGTATCGTCCGCGTCGATACGCCAGACGAGGCGACGGCCGTTATCACGCTGGCCGAGCCGGATGCGTCGTTCCTCGCCAATCTTTGCCGACCGGCACTGTCGATCGTGTCACGAGTGGCCGTCGAGGAATTCGGGGATCTGAATACGACGATGGTCGGGACCGGGCCATTCGTATTTCGTGAGTACGTGCCGAATACGGAACTGAGCTTCGACCGGAATCCGGACTACTGGCAGACCGGCAAGCCGTACGTCGATGAGCTGGTGTTGCTGATCGCGCCGGAAGATACGGCCCGGACCACGGCGCTCGTCTCCGGGACGGTCGATATCATCGAGGCGGTTCCGCAGAAGGATATCCAGCTGCTCGAGGAGGATGACGCGATCGTTCTCGCCGGCGACCGGACGACCAACCTGCGATGGATCGTCTTCAATCTGCGCAAGGAACCATTCAGCAATCCTGCATTCCGGCAGGCAGTGGCAGCGGCGATGGATCGGCAGCCGATGATCGATGCTGCCGTATTCGGCTACGGCGAACCGCTGGTCGGGTTGTTCCCGGCATCCTACTGGGCAGCCTACGAAGGCGCAGTTCCGGTCCTCGATCTTGAGGCGGCACAGGCATTGTTGGCCAGTGTGACGTTGCCGGAAGGCTTCAGCGCTCAGCTCCTGACCTGGCAGGCCTATGACTTTCTCTCCAGTACGTCGGTCGTCATTCAGGAACAACTTCGGCAGCTCGGTATCGAGAGCGAGATCGATCCACAGGAAAACGCAAATTATCTCGAGAAGTATTTCTCGGGTGATTTCGACATCGCCGTCATGGGAGCGGCCGGGTATATCGATCCGAACGACTGGATCCTTGGGGCATTCCAGACCGACGGATCGACGAATGCAGCCGGCTACAGTTCACCGGAAATGGACAGCCTGATTGCCGAAAGCCTCGCCATCGAGGATCAGGCCGGGCGTGCCGCAATCTACCAGCAGATCCAGCAACTGATTATCGACGATGCACCGTGGATCAATCTCTATTCCTCGTTCGTGTACGAAGGCTTGCGTTCCAACGTACGGGGCTATACCCACCGTTTGTCGGCCAATCTTTCATCGCTGCGTGATACCTGGCTGGAGTCCTAGACTGATGATTGGTTTGAACCGGTGCTGAAATTCATCGCTGGCCGTTTGTTGATGCTGATACCGGTGCTACTCGGTGTATCGATTGTCACGTTCATCATCGTGCGATCGATACCGGGTGATCCGGTGCAGATTCTACTCGGTGCCGACACCCGGTCGACACCTGAGCAAATCGCCAGTATTCGATCCTCCTACGGGCTCGATCAATCGTTACCGGTGCAATACCTGAAATGGCTGGGTCACGTTGTTCAGGGCGAACTCGGCAACTCCCTGCGGACGAAGCGGCCGATCGTCGACGAATTGCTGTTACGCCTGCCGGTGACACTCGAGCTGACGTTACTCGCCGGTATTCTCGGATCGGTACCGGCGGTGATTGTCGGAGTGCTGGCAGCGGTTCGGCGCAACTCCGGACTCGATTACGCGGCGACGATCACAACGCTGATCGGGATTTCGATCCCGAATTTTCTGTTCGCGACGTTACTCGTGCTGCTCTTTTCCTTCAAGCTGAACTGGCTGCCACCGATCGGATACAAGCCGTTCAGTGAAGATCCCCTGCAGAACCTCAGGACGATGATCATGCCGGCGATCAGTCTGGGATTACCGCTCGCCGCGATCCTGATGCGGATTACCCGATCCTCGGTCCTCGAGATCATCGGGCAGGAACATGTTCGAACCGCCCGCGCCAAGGGGTTGCGAGAAAGTTCCGTGCTGATCCGGCACATTCTGCCCAATGCCGGCATTCCGATTCTGACCGTTGCCGGAATCCAGATCGCACGACTTCTTGGCGGAACCGTGATCGTCGAGCAGATCTTCGGGTTGCCTGGAGTGGGTCGCTACATCTTCGAGTCGATTTCGAACCGGGACTATCCCGTGGTGCAGGGGGTGACGCTGGTTATGGCCACCCTCTTCGTGCTGGTCAGCCTGATCATCGACATTTCCTACGCGGTCGTCGACCCTCGACTGCGGACAGAACGCTCATGAGTGCAGAAACCCGGCTGGCCTTCGTGCAGCAGCACAATGCGCGTCCGTTCTGGAAGCGCGGCATGCTGGGCATGTTGCTGACGCAGAAACTGGCAATGACCGGCGCCGTGATTGTCGTCTTCTTCGCGATCGTGGCGATCATCGGACCGTACTTCGCTCCCTACGGCGAAACCGAACAGTTCTCTGATTTCCGACTCGAGGGTCCGAGCGGCATTTACCTGTTTGGCAATGACGAGTTCGGCCGCGACATCTTCAGCCGGTTGATCTACGGATCGAGAATTTCGTTCCAGGTCGGTGTCATCGCCGTCGGAATTTCGGCGGTGATTGGCATTCTGATCGGCATCGTCGCCGGCTACGTTGGCGGCTGGGTCGATAGCGTACTGTCGCTGCTGATGGACGTACTCTACGCATTCCCGACGATTCTGCTGGCAATCGCGATTATGGCGATGCTGGGCAATTCGTTGACAAACGTGATGATCGCCATCGGTGTGGTTAACGCCCCAACGTTCATGCGCGTTGTCCGGGGATCGGTACTTTCGGTGCGCCACATGACGTATGTCGAAGCGGCGCATTCACTCGGGGCGAGTGTTCCGCGGATCATGGCGAAACATGTCATGCCGAATATCATGGCACCGCTGATCGTGCACGGATCGCTCAACTTCGCGTTCGCCGTGCTGGCCGAGGCGTCACTGGCCTATCTCGGCCTGGGCAACCGTCCGCCATCACCGTCCTGGGGATCGATGGTGTCGAGCTCGTACGGGTTTCTTCAGCTGGCACCGTGGGCTGCGATCTTTCCGGGAGTCGCAATCGCGCTGACGGTCCTTGGCTTCAACCTCGTTGGTGACGGGTTGCGCGACGCGCTCGATCCCCGATTGCGCAACGAGAACTAGGCATCTGCCGCCCATTCGTAGGGTCATCGGCTTGTCCATGACCTTGAGTTGACGGCCGAATCCGTCGGCAGAGACGAGATCTGCGCCTACCGCTCGGGGAGGAGAACGTTACAGGCCGAGGCGTTCAGCGATGGTGACTTGCTGCAGCGTGATAAGCGTTCCGAGGTAATCGGCGAGGCGGATGTCTGGCTGGTAGGCATTGGCTTCCGTGGTCTCGTC
>JBBJOX010000316.1:0-3564 GCA_037724245.1 Thermomicrobiales bacterium
CAGTCGAACACGAAAAAGGTCGCGGTCAGGCCGAGCACCCCGACCAGCCATGGCTGCCAGCAATGCTCCAGCACCCACCAGAACGGCACGCCTCGAAGGAACCCAAGGAAGAGCGGCGGATCACCAATCGGCGTCAGGCAGCCGCCGACGTTGCTGACGATGAAGATGAAAAAGACGACGTGAAATGCGGTGACGCGATACTTGTTCATCCGCAGCCATGGGCGGATGAGCAGCATCGAAGCGCCGGTCGTTCCAATCACATTCGCGAGCACGGCACCGATCAAGAGGTAGAGGCAATTCACCGCCGGCGTCGCCTGCCCTTTCACCCGAATGTGAACGCCACCCGCGACGATGAAGAGCGAGTGATGTCAGGTAATGAGGCCGATTTCTCTCCCGCGTTCCGATGCCTGTTCAACCCAGGTGGTCAATCCGAGACTGTTCAGTGTGTCGACATAGGCATCCCATTCCTCGATCGGACGAGTACCAGTGGCGAAGGCGAATTGGCCCTCAGCAATGGTTCGTTGCAAATCTGCAGAAATTTCGACAGGCATTGGCGGAAGTGGTGCGAAAGAGGTGATATCGGTCTTGGGCAAGGTCGCCGATTTTTCGAGCACCGCGTAAACATCAATGGTTTGACCGTTCGGGTACTCAGTCACCGTGCCGTAGCGGGCACGGAGTTCGGTTTCACCCCCTTTGTATGCCCATCCGCAGAGTTGTCGCTGAATCAGGTGTGGCAGATCAGTATTCTGGGTGATCGTTCCGTCGGCTGCCTTGGTGTAGTCGACATCCAGGGCACCGAAGGCGGTGCGTTCGTATCCTGCGGTGGTGATCCACTCGAAGAAGCGGGCGACTGCCTCACCTCGTTCGTCTCCAGCGGCCTGGGTAGAAATACCGTACTGCGATCCGACGGTGTTGAGCGGAGATACCGATGATTCACCATTCGGACCTACTGGTGGAGAAATAATCTCCAGTTTGCCTGTCGGGTTCGCCTGTACGAACTCGCCATAACCCTGAAGGCAGAATGTGGCGCACCAGTCGTTGTAAAGAATACCGACTCGCCCGGCTTTCCATTTCGTCTGGAAATCCTGACCAGTTTGCGATGTCCAGTCGGGATCGATGACGCCGGCTTCATTCATTTGCCGGATGAAATCCAGTGCCAGTCTTCGACCTTCGCTCGACGCCTGCGGAACGAGCGTGTTGTCCTGCAGTTTCCAGTCGCCGAGTGCGCCGAAAGCGCCGAAAATCGAATCGAAGTTCCCTATCTGTCCGAGCGAATCGACCGAACCAGACCAACCGTAGGTATCGTTTTGACCGTTACCGTCAGGATCCTGCTGGGTGAAGGCGATCATCACCTGCAGGAACTCCTCGGTTGTGGTCGGAACTTCGAGTCCCAGGGCATCGAGCCAATCCTGACGAATCGAGATTTGACCCTTGTATGGGTCTGGTGATGCCGTGGTCAGCGTCAGCAGTTGATCGTCGTAGGTGCCGATCGGTCGCAGCGCCTCCACGTTTCGCTCGGCGACGTAGGTCGGCATGCTTGGCAGCAATGGCGTCCAGTCCCCGAGAAGTCCCTGATCGACCAAAATCGGCACACTGATCGGGGTAATGATGAACGTATCGGGCAGATCGTTGGCCGCGGCGCGCGTCTGCAGGACCTGAGCATAGTCGTCACCTGAGGCGAGCCACTGAAAATCGATATCGATGTTCAGTTCATCGAGGATCGCCTGTTTGAGAAACCAGTCGCCCGGTGGCGGTTCGACTTCGCTGGAGCGGACGGTTGCCAGCACACTGATGCTGACGGTGTCCTGAAATCGCTCCGGTTTGGTATTGCTGCTGCCTCCCGGACTGGCCGAAGCGATCACAGCGGTTTGGCTGAGAATCAAAGCGGCAATAATCAGCGAATAAAGCAGGCGAACCGGTTGTGCGTTGCTACGTTGCATAATGTCCCCTCTTGCCGAAGCGAACCGTGGGCCCACCTCAGCAGATCAGATACGCGAAACTTTCCGGTTGAATCGTTTCAGGTCACGAGGCCGACCTCCCTTGCCCGTTCGGTCGCGGCATCGACCCACGTCTGGATTCCGATATCGTTCAACGACTGGATATAGGCGTCCCATTCCGCGATCGGGCGGGCACCGCTGACAAAGTTGAACTCTCCCTGATTGTCGGTGCGTTGGAGATCAGCCGAAATCTCGGCAGGATACGGTGGCAGTGCGCCGAACTGGGTGATGTCTGTTTTGGCAAGCAGTTGCGAGCGTTCGAGTGCGGCGTAAACATCGATCGTTTCACCGTTCGGATACTCGGTGACGCTTCCGTAACGAGCTCGCAACTCCGGTTCGGTTCCGTTGTAGGCCCAGCCGCAGAGCTGGCGCTGGATCAGGTGTTCCGGTTCGATCTTCTGCGTGATCAAGCCGTCGGCTGTTTTCGTGTAATCGAGATCGGGTTGGCCGAAAGCGATCCGTTCGTAGCCGGGGCCCTCCATCCAGTCGAGGAACCGGGCTATTGCTTCGGCGCGTCCGTCGGACGCCGCCTGCTGCGACATTCCGAGTTGCATCCCGACCTGATTGAAGATGTTGGTCGATGACAAACCGGTCGGACCAAGTGGCGGATCGATGATCGTCAGCACACCAGTCGGATTCGCCGCGACGAATTCGCCGTAGCCCTGAAGGCAGAATGTGGCGCACCAGTCCTCGACCATCAGACCGATCGTGCCCTGCTTCCATTTCAGCCGCTGGTCCTCACCACCCTGCGACGACCAGTCGGGATCGACCACTCCTTGCTGCATCATCTTATTGATGAAGGTCAGGGCTTCGCGGCGACCATCTGTCGTGGCCATTGGTGTCAGGGTGTTGTCCTGCAACTGCCAATCGCCAAGGGCACCGAAGGTACCGAGGATAGGCTGAAACCCGGCAATGATTCCGTCCGAGTTCACAGAACCGGTCCAGCCGTAGGTATCGTTTCGTCCGTTACCGTCGGGATCCTGCTCGGTGAATGCCTTCATCACGGCGAGATACTCATCGAGCGTCGTCGGAACCTCGAGTCCGAGATTGTCCAGCCAGTCCTGGCGGACGACGACGATGCCTTTGAAGGGAGAAGGATTGCGTGTTGTCAGCGCGAGAATCTGATCGTCTACGAGTCCGATGCTTTTCAGCTCGTCGACACCCTTCGCGGCATTGAACGTTGGCATTTGCTCGATGATCGGTGTCCAGTCGCCGAGTAATCCCTGCTCCCCCAGAATTGGCACGCTGATCGGACTGATCTGGAAGAGATCGGGCAAATCGTTGGCAGCGGCCCTGGTTTGCAAGGTGCGATCGTACTCATCGTCCAGCGTCACAAACTGGAAATCGACATCGATGTTCAGCTCGTCGAGAATCGCCTGCTTCAGAAACCAGTCATCAGGAGGCGGACCGACTTCGCTCGATTGCACGCGGGACATGATGCTGATACTGACGGTTTCCTGAAATCGCTCCGGATTCGCATCGGTGTTGCGTCCGGGACTGGCCAGCGCAAGTTGCGGCAACAGCAGGAAGACGGCAAAGATCACGAAAATGAAGGTTCGGCGACGTT
>JBBJOX010000317.1:0-3562 GCA_037724245.1 Thermomicrobiales bacterium
CGGACACGGGCGAGCAGGCGCTGGAGATTACGGAAACGCTGGTCCGATCCGGTGCGCTAGATGTGATCGTGATCGATTCGGTGGCGGCGCTGGTGCCGAAGGCCGAGATCGAGGGCGACATGGGTGATTCCCATGTCGGGTTGCAGGCGCGTTTGATGAGTCAGGCATTGCGCAAGCTGACAGGTGCGATCAGCCGCTCGAAGACGTGCGTCATTTTCATCAATCAGTTGCGAATGAAGATCGGTGTGATGTTCGGAAGCCCGGAAACCACGACCGGTGGTCAGGCGCTGAAGTTCTATTCCTCGGTGCGAATGGACATCCGGCGGATCGAAACGCTGAAGGATGGCCAGGATGCGATTGGTATTCGGGCCCGGGTCAAGGTGATCAAGAACAAGGTTGCACCGCCGTTCCGCCAGGCGGAATTCGACATCATGTACAACGAGGGGATATCGGTATCCGGCAGTGTCCTCGATGTTGCGGCCGATCTCGGAATCGTGCGGAAGAGCGGTGCCTGGTTCTATCTCGATGAAGAGCGGCTGGGGCAGGGACGTGAGAATGCGAAGACGTATCTGAAGGCGAATCCGGATGTGCTCGAATCGATTCGGGCCAAGATCACCTCGGCATCTCCCGAGCTTTCCGGTCGACTCGCGTTCGACGGCTCGGAGAATAACGGCGCTGTCGATGAAGATGGCGTGCTGCTGGAGACTGTTGGTCGGAACGGATCGGCACCCATCGCAGTACCGAAACCGCCGTCCTCGCGCCGGGGCAGCTGATCCCTCCGCTGACGCAGACTACCTGAGAAATCCACTGACGGCCCGGACGAATGCGTCCGGGTCGTCGTGCATCATGACGTGCCCGGCTTCGGCGATGGTGATGAGGTCTATGCGATACGGATTGTTTCTCAGGGTCAGGTTCTCGATGCAGTCTTCACCGGCGATGAATCGTTTCGGGATCGACAGTGTCTCGAGCTGGTTTCGAAAGCTGAATGATCTGGGTTCCCGCAGGGATACGGCGGTGCGATGGAGGACCCGTGGATCGGCAGCGGCGACCGTTTCGGCGAAGCTGGGCTGCGAGCCTGGATTGCGTCGTTCCTCGAGGTGCAAGGCGCGGACGATCATGCTGTGACCCCGCTCGAGAAAGGCGCGTTCGGTGAAGCGGGTGATCTGACCGCTGAATGTTCCGGAGTTCGGATCGAGATTCGGTTCGGCAACAATCAGGCGGGAGACGAGATCGGGCCGTTGCGTGGCGAGACTGATCGCGATCGAGCCACCGAGGCTGTGACCGACCACGACGCCGGGACGAAGCAGAAGACGATCCAGCAGCACGGCAATCAGGCTGGCGTGCTCCTCGATTGTGGCGGACCAGGAATCTGGCGCATGGCTTTTTCCAAATCCGGCGAGGTCAACCAGAATGCGTCTGGAGGGCGAGAGAGACGGTGATGACGCAATGTGGGCATACGTTGTCGCAGCATCGGCTCCGAGACCGTGGAGGAGCAGCAGCGGTGCGGCGATGGGGTCCGATCCGGGGAGATCGAAGCAGCTGATGTCGATTTCCGGTTGTATGTTGTGGACGATGATGCGATTCATGGATTGAGTATGGTTCTATCCCAGAGGTTGCGGATGCTTCGGCCTGATCGTGCATCTGCATCGCGAAGGAGATGCCGCCGACGGCGCAATGTCACTGGTGGAGGAAGCGTCTCATCGGGACATCCCCGCCCCTTACTCCGACAGCGGCACGCTTGGCGCCTGGCGTTGCCGATTAGTCGGTCCATTTATCGTGAAGATTCATCGAAAAAAGTGTTGCAGGAAAGACGAAAGGCCGGAGCTGGACAGGTGTCCGGCTCCGGCCTTTCGCGTGATTCAGGTGCTAGCCGATGCGGACGGCACCGTACCAGCGTGAACCGTAGTAACTCGAGTTGATATCACTGATCCGGACGCCTGTGGTCTCGTTCTCGGCGTGGACGAATTGTCCGCCACCGATGTAGATGCCCACATGCGAGAGTCCGGCCTTGTAGGTGTTCTGGAAGAAGACGATGTCTCCAGGCTGCAGATTGGCTTTACTGACTGGTGTGCCAGCTGCCGTCTGCGTCCAGAGTCCCGTGCCAATGTTGGCGCCAACCACGTTCTTCGTCACCCAGTAGGTGAACCCGGAGCAGTCGAAGGACGAAGGACCGCTGGTTGCCCAGACGTATGGGTAGCCAACATAACCAAGGGCGAAGTCGGCCATGGCGTTACCGGTGCCGGTTCCGCCTGGTGCCGGGGTCGGCGCTGGATCTGGCGCAGCGGATCCACCGCGTTCGCTCAGCGCATCGCTGGTTTCGACCAGGTAATCGCTGTGCATGAATCCACCGAGACCATCCCAGTCAACCTTGTAGAAACCACTATCCAGACCGCTGACGATCTTGACGACCGTGCCAGCTGGTGCCGTGGTTGCGATTCCGGCTGTCATCGATGGGTTGTAGCGCAGATTCAGGGTGCTGGTGACCTTGGCGCGATCGTTGGCAGCCATGCCGCCACCGCTACCCGGATTCGGGGTTGGGGACGGTGTTGGATTTGGCGTGGTGGTTCCACCGCCGCCAGCAGTCAGGTACTGCGAGCTCACGAAGCCACTTGCGCCACCGCAGTTGACAGGAGTCCATCCATTGGCGGCAGCGCCACGGGTGGAGACGCTTGCGCCCTCGGCCAGCACGGTGATGACAGAACTGCTGGTGCTGCCACTTGTGCGACAGCGAACGCCATCGCCACCGGTGCCAGAGACCTTGGCCGAACCGGTGGCGGTTCCGCTACCAGGGTTAGGTGTCGGTGTTGGCGTGGTGGTTCCTCCGCCAGAGGAAAGGTATTCCGAGCTGACGAAACCACTCATGCCACCGCACGTGACCGGGGTCCATCCATTGGAGGAAGCGCCTCGGGTACTTACGGACGAGCCTTCGGAAAGGACGGTGATGATTGAGCTGCTGGTGCTGCCACCTGTGCGGCAACGGACACCATCGCCACCGGTGTTCGCGATTCGGGCCGAACCGGCCGAACCAGTTGAACCGCCCGGTGTGGTGGTCGAGCCACCTGAGGAGAGGTATTCAGAGGAAACAAAACCGTTGGTGCCCTGGCAAACAACTGGAGTCCAGCCGCCAGACGAAGCGCCCCGGGTGGAGACGGACGAACCTTCACCAAGGGTGGTGATGATCGAACCGCTGAGGCTGCCTGTTGTGCGGCAGCGAACGCCCATGCCATTGGTGCCTGTAACCGATGCCGAGCCTGTTGCCGCAGCAACGAGGTCGTCATCGCCGGCTCCACCGGACCAAAGGAAATTGGTGTTGGCGTATCCGAGCTGATTGCCACAGATGATCTGCAGCCAGGCTGGATCCGACTGTTCAGTTACCTGAACTTCGGTGCCTTCCGCAAGGACGGTGAGGACGGAAGCATCGGCTGAAGGATTGACGCGACAGGCGAGGCCATCGCCGTTAGTGCCCTGCACTTCAGCAGAACCTATGGACGGCACATCGATCGGAGTTTCCTCGGTCGCGACCTCTTCGGTCACATACGCGGCAGCGCTGTCTTCAGTCATG
>JBBJOX010000318.1:0-3555 GCA_037724245.1 Thermomicrobiales bacterium
GCCTGGTCATGATTCTGCCAGCGGTGATTCTGATCGCAGTGGCGTCCGTGTTGGGCGATCGTCTCTGGCCGCGACTGGAGCGGCTGAATGCCTGGGTTTTGAAGAACGCGGCGGAGTCGGTTGGCTGGCTGGTTGGCATTGCCGGTTTTCTGATTGCTGCCGATGCGGCGTCGAGGCTCAGTCAATAGCATCGGGGATGATCGTCGACGTTGGTATACTCGGATTCTGGCTCCCTGGTTGTTCTCGCGATCTGGATCTTCGTGGCGAAAGCGCACCGCCTGACCAAAACTGAGTTTATCCGGTATCTGACCTGCCCGGCCTGGGCGTGGGTAGTTCGCCATCAACCCGAGCGCGTTCCGGCAACGAATGCGATCACGCAACGGGCGTTCGATCGTGGAAATCAGGTAGAGGCATTGGCGATCCAGCAATTCCCGGATGGCGAGCAGATCGACGCCCGGCGCACGGACATTGCCGCCCGGATGACCGACGAGGCAGTTCGCCGGGGTGCAACCACGCTTTTCCAGGCTGCGGCATCGACTTCGTTCGGACTTGTCGCCCGCGCCGATATTCTTCAACGTAGCGGCGATGGATGGAATCTCTACGAAGTCAAGAGTTCCGCTTCCAGTAGATCGGATCCGCGGAAGATCCAGAAGCGCTACCTCGAGGATATCGCCTTTCAGGTACATGCATTCACCGATTCAGGATTCACCATTCGTTCGGCGTCGATCATGCATCTGGACGGGACGTATCGTCGCAACGGAGATCTCGATCACAATCTGCTTTTCCAGACTACTCCCCTGACATCAGAAGTCCGCGGCGTCTACGAAACGCTCGGTCGAACCATCGAGACTGCGTTTGCAGTACTGGCCGATGTTGACCATGAGCCGGAATGCACATGTCATCTCAGGGCCAAAGCCAACCGCTGTGAACTTTTCGGGTTGTTTCACCCGGAGTTTCCGCCCGTGAACTCGGTTCTCGACTTGCGGCTCAGCAAGGACAAGTTGCAACGAGTGCTGGAACGGGGAGTAACATCTCTGCTCGACTGGCCCTCAGATATCGCCCTGACTGACAAGCAGCGCGAGACGGTCGAATTTCGCCGCGCTGGATCGCCCAAGGTTGATCCGGCCAAGCTGAAGGCCATTCTCGAGACCTATCGCTATCCGCTCTATTTCTACGATTACGAAACGTTCGCCCCGGCGGTACCGCAGTTCGGAGGATCGGGACCGTACGAAGCGATTCCCTTTCAGTACTCGCTGCATATCGTCCATGAAGATGGGCGAATGGAACATCGCCAGTTTCTCTGGACGGAACGGGATTCGGATCCGGTTCCTGTGCTGGCCGATCAGATCGTGCGAGATATTGGACCAACTGGAACTCTGGTGGCCTGGAATGCCGGTTACGAGAAGGGGTGCAATACGCGGATGGGAGAGCGCTTTCCGGAGTATCGCCACGCATTTGCCGAGCTGAATGCGCGGACAGTGGATCTGGGTGATATCGTCAAGCATGAAGCCTGGGTGCATCCGGATTTCCGTGGCAGCTGGTCGCTGAAGAATGTGTTGCCGGTAGCGGCACCCGATCTGAATTACAAGTTACTGGAAATCGGGGAGGGCGGACTGGCTTCGGAGCGCTGGATGCAGGCGGTCACCGACGACAAGTCGAGTATGGACGACAGTGAGCGCGAGGCGATCTTCTCAGCACTGCGCACTTACTGTCACCTCGACACGTTAGCGATGGTTCGCGTCTGGCAAAAGTCGCGCGAACTGGCAGGACTAACCATGGAACCGCAGCTTGCCGAAGTCCGTTAATGGTGAAGAAATTCGCGTCGATCTCGATGACCTCCAGCAAGTTACGTACAAGCGTATACTTTGACCGGGACTAACGGACTCTTTCTGCTCACTGCGCATTCGAAAAGGTATTACCCATGCGGGATCGATTGGAACCTGGTGTCTTGCTGTATTCGGTCGATTATCCGCAGCGTTCGAGTCGCGTGCTGATCTTCTTTCGATGGCTGCTGATCATTCCCCAGGTGCTGGTGCTCTATTTGATGGGCATCGCCGTTGGATTCGTGACGTTTATTGCCTGGTTTGCCATTCTGTTCACTGGAAAATTCCCAAGGGGAATGTGGGATTTCTGTGTCGGCTATCAGGTCTGGACGTCCAATGTCTTGGCATATCTCCTGATGCAGCGGGATGAATACCCGCCATTCGGATCGATTGACTATCCTGTCGACTACGATCTGGTGTATCCAGCACGGATGTCACGACTACTTATTTTTGTAAAGTGGCTGTTGATTCTCCCGCACGCATTTGTGCTGGCGTTCCTTGGTCTGGTCGCTTGCGTGGTGCTGATTCTGGCGTGGTTCGCTGTTTTGTTCACCGGTCGGTATCCGCAAAGATTCTTCAATTTTGTAGGGGGCCTGAGTCGTTGGAGTTCGCGAGTCAACGCGTACCAGTTCCTGCTGACCGATCAGTATCCGCCGTTTTCGATGAACTAGGATCGCCTGTCGATGGCTTCGAGGATGGCCACGAAGCTGGTTGGGCTGACGATGTGGACATCGAGCACTGAGCCGAGACTGAGCAAATCCCTGTCCCCGGAGATGAGCAAATCGACACCCTCCGCAATCACGTGCGCGATCAGGTAGTCGTCGAAGCGATCTCTCGTACAGGATGGGATCGCTGGCGCCAGTGGCTCCGGAACGATTGCTACTGCTTCGAAAGCCTCAAGGAATTCATTCAATGCAGTCGTAGAAATGCGCTCTCTCAGATAGTCTTTGCCCTCCGCACTTCTTCTAATCTCAACGAGAACTTGAGATGGGAGCACAAGAGTCACGTCGGATCGGAAACAGGCCTGAATCGTTTTGGCCAAAGGCGATTCCGACGACACTTTGAGCAGATAACTGATGAGGATGTTGGCATCCAAACAGACTTTCACCGGTTAGTAGCATCAGATTTGTTTGTGTCATCAGCTTCGAACGATTCGCCGATTTCGACCCTGAAGCGGTGAGCCATCTGCTCAACTTCCTGTTCACTCAAATCTGAATTTCTGTTGGCATATTTTTGATCCCAGGCTTGAAGTTTCATCAGTGCACCTTTCCGAATCTGCTCTTTGCGTGATTTCTGGAATGCCTCGAATTCATCGAACGGGATGACGACAACCTTGGGTTTTCCGTGCGACTCAACGATAACCTCGTCGCCATCGTTACCCACCGAGTTCATGATCGAACCCCATTGCTGTTTCACTTCGTTCGAGGACAAGGTGCGGATCATCGGGATACCTTTCCAGTACAATTTGAGTCATTTCATCCATTATATTGTATAAAAACGCATGATTAAACACATGAGAAATCGTACGAATAATGTAAGCAGATCGGTGATTCACCGGTTCGCATTCGGGATTTGGGATTTCCTGCTGGTGACTATCCGACAGGTCGCTTCAATGCGATGCCCGATGTTTCCGGGTTTCGGGTTGGACACTTCACGCTGAATCAATGTACTGCTATCCGGACGGGTATGACCGTGGTTGTGCCGTTACGATTGCCGATCACGGCCACAAGAT
>JBBJOX010000319.1:0-3528 GCA_037724245.1 Thermomicrobiales bacterium
AAGGGAAAGGACACGGGCAAATCCCCATCCTTGATCGGGGAACCGGCGAAAGAGACGCTTGACGAGGGGCCAGGTGGCAGCCTGCAAAACGATCAGGAGAACGATCCAGACGACGAGAGCCCAGAACGAGTTGTCGGTTAGACTCGAACTCCAGCGAGCATCATCGACGATCGGTAGCGTGCCAACAGGTTGATCGAAGGTCAGTGGCTCCGGTGTCGGTGTTGGATTCTCTGCCTGCAACACATGACCAGACAACCAAACCTGCATTCCTGCCTCCAAGACGACGCGACCCGCGGTGCGCCAACCGGGCGCAGACTTGCGAAGGATACAGGAGAGCAGGAGGGCCGGTCGGCCGGAGGAGGTACGAAGTGGCAGAACCCTTGCGCGTGATATTTATGGGAACCCCAATGTATGCCGTGCCGAGTCTGCGAGCACTGCACGGTCACGCCGATGTCGCCCTTGCGCTCGTTGTCACGCAGCCGGATCGTCCACAGGGCAGAGGTCGCAAGCTTCAGTCGCCACCAGTGAGGCTGACGGCTGACGAGCTTGAAGTGCCAGTTCTGCAGGTGTCCACACTCCGCGAAGCGAGCACCCGCGAGCTCCTGGAGTCCACGAATCCGGATCTGGTTGTCGTCGCCGCCTTTGGCATCATTCTCGGAGCGAAGACGCTGTCGCTCCCCAAATTTGGATGTATCAATCTCCACGCGTCACTTCTCCCGAAGTATCGGGGAGCGAATCCGATTGCGGCGGCAATCGCAATGGGAGAGGCAAAAACTGGGGTCACGCTGATGCAGATGGAACAGGGACTGGACACCGGACCAATTCTCTCGATGAACAGCCTCGAAATCGATCTTACTGACACGACGGCGACGCTTACGCCTCGACTGGCAGAGTTGGCTGGAGAGCTGCTGCGCGATTCGATCGCTGATCTGGCGAGTGGCCTCTCGATGCCGAAGGAACAACCAGCCGGCGCGAGTTTGACCAGGCCGATGACCAAGGATGATGGCTGGATCGACTGGACGAAATCGGCAGCCGATGTCGCAAATCACGTTCGGGCGATGGTTCCTTGGCCACGCGCCTGGACGACCTTGCCGGACGGCTCACGACTACAGATTCATGCAGTGGAAACCAGAAGTGTCGAAGCACGTGCCGGAGCCGTCACAGTTTCGGGTGATGAGATGGTAGTGGGCTGTGGTTCGGGCTCGGTGCATTTGACGGCCATCCAGTTTCCGGGCGGAAACGTGCTCGCTGATCGCGCACTGATCGATAAGACAGAATCCATTGATGGTCTCGTCATGGGGATCTCCGGGGTACCAATCGCTCGATCTCCGCTAGTCGTCGATATCGATTAATCCTCGAAACTGAACATTCATATCGAAGTAGTACCAAAGTACCAGGACATTCGGTACACTATTTGGAGTAGTCCGTTTCTGAAAACAGGATGTTACCGGGACCCTTTTCGACAGTTGGATTGAAGCCTGAGGGCTCATTTAATGGTTGATCATTGCTTTCGTCATGTGCTTCTCACTGTAAGCATTGGTTTCGTCGTCGCGTCGCTCGCGATGTCGATCACGTCATCAGTGTGGTTCAGCTCCATCACGTTGGCAGTAGAACTGCCCGGAGCGAGGGATCGGGAAGCCGACTCCGACGGTGACGGTGACGGAAACATCAATATGATGGATCCCGACGATGACAACGATGGAGTGGTAGATTCGCTGGATCCAGCACCGTACGATCCGGCGATTGTGGCATCCCCTGACCCTCTCGATCCAGATGGCGACGCAGATCGTGACGGCATTCGCAACTCGATGGATCCCGATGACGACAATGACGGGATCGTCGATGATGAAGATCCAGCGCGCTTCGATCCTTTGATTCCCGGCGTTGTTCCCACGCCCGGTAACCTTGATTCGATTGCTGATTCCGACGGTGACGGTATCCGGAATATCCTAGATCCCGACGACGACAACGATGGGATCGTCGATCAGAACGATTCCCACCCCTTCAACAGGCTCTTGCCGGGCCGAACACCGACGCCTGGACCTCTCGACCCAGGATCGGATTTTGAGCAGGACGGGATCCCGAACAGTCTGGATCCAGACGATGACAACGATGGCATCGTCGATTCAGACGATTCTCACCCCTTCAATGCGCTTCTGCCCGGAATGACCTCAACACCGGGCATTCTGGATCCTGTCGAGGATTCCGATGGTGACGGTATTCCGAACAGCCTCGATCCGGACGATGACAATGATGGAGTTCCAGACTTCGTTGACCCGGCGCCTTTCGATGCATCCATTCCAGGATCTCTGCCAACTCCAGGTATTCTGGATCCCAATGTCGACAGCGATGGAGACGGGATTCCAAACTCACTCGATCCCGACGACGACAATGACGGCATTGTCGATCAAGAAGATTGCAATCCTTTCGATCCAGATCCATGTCTGGAACTAACACCGACTCTGGAAGGTCCGACCGAGATTGCGACGGCCGCTTCGACTGGTACGTCGGTGGCCAATGTCTCGAAACAGGCAACTCCGGAACTAGGCGCGACGACGCAATATAATCGGCCGGAGACTCGACCGCGGACGATCACGGAGCTCCCGCGGACCGGTAGTCCAGGTTCAGTTCCGGCAATCGATCACAGGTTTCTCGTCATGTTGATAACTTGCACCTTCTCGATGATGGTGTGGGGTGTGTTCCGGCGACGGGGATCCAACTCACGAGGCTCATGAAAGAACTCGATGACAGAAACCTCAGCGATCCATCTTCGGCAGATAGTACCCAGCGATCTCGATGCGATTATCCGGCTTTCTCTTCTGGCTTGGGAACCGGTATTCGACTCGTTTCGTCGCGTTCTCGGTGAGGACATCTTTTTGCAGATCTATCCGGACTGGCCACGTGATCAGGAGAGGGCAGTTCGAGGGCAATGTACAAACGCATCAAGCGTTACCTGGCTGGCCGAGACCGATCTTGTTGTCACCGGATTCGTTTCGTGGGAAGTGAACGAGGTCAGCAAGATTGGAGAGGTTCACATGCTCGCCGTTCATCCTGATCATCAGCGACAAGGGATCGGTGGGCGTCTGAATGAACTCGCGCTGGTCGCATTTAAAGACGCAGGTATGACGCTGGCCGTGGTTGGAACCGGAGGCGATCCTGGTCATGCGCCAGCGCGACGTTCGTACGAACGAGCGGGCTATACGGCACTTCCGATTGTCCGTTACTACAAAACCCTGACGGACCATGTCGTCGAAGTGGGTTCAAGCCCGCAATTTTAGTAGCATGACATAATATTAAAGCGTCTGACAGCGAGCAAAAGAGAGTCGGGGAGGTGATGCGGTCAGTACCCGATTAGATCGGAAGGTTGATTTCGATGATGAGGTTGATTCGATGCCCGTCCTCGACCTGGAGTCGCTTTCGTATTCTGGCGTTGAGTGGCAAGTCGTAACACTTACGCTCCTTACGCGGGAACATTGAGGATGTCCAACTAAAGTCGCCAACCGTGACCTCGACCGGGACGGTACCCCA
>JBBJOX010000320.1:0-2721 GCA_037724245.1 Thermomicrobiales bacterium
TGGGGCGAATGCCATGCGCCACTCGCTCCGAGGGCAACCGCGGCGATCGTACTCGACGTGCTTGCGCCAATCCTGATCGGGCAGGACCCGCTGTCGATCGAGTTGCTCTGGAAGCAGATGTACGGAAGCTGGAATCCCTCATTCCAGTGTCAGTCCGTTCCGGGTGGTGACGATCGTGCAGAGCTCGCGTGCGAGTCGGGCCGATCGGTTGAGCACAGCCAGGCGTAAGGCACCAGACATTCACTCTACTCCGCCGATATAGCCAATCGCAGGCCACCCGATGAGACGCGTACGTCTCTTTTGCAGCGCGAACCCGCGTTCGGCCGACGACGCACCATCATCGGGCTGTTCCGCACAACCCGCTGGCTCTCCGGATGCTCATCTCCGTGGGTTCACCAAGCTCTCAACAACGCTCGGGGCAGGGCGTGCAGGAACTCATCGCGGGACTCGGTATGGAGGTGTGCCCTTCTATAGAAGAGCACACCTCGGGTGTCTGTTCCCTCGATGCCACATGGCAACCAGCCCTGAGATGGCTTCCAGACAATCCCACTGGCTGGCTGTCCCGATTACTCCCAGGTGGACTCGCCGGAACGTTTGTCGCTGGCCGAGTCGTGAGTCATCCGGTGGTGCGCAACATTGAACCCGGCAAGCGACAGGATGACGATTCCAACGGCAGCACCGAAATAGAGGATCGAGCGGTCGGATGTCCACGTCGTCGCGATCGCGAGAAACGACACAGCCAGAAGCACGACGATGACGTTGATCAGCTGGGTTTTGAGATCCGCGAGATCGGATACATGCATCCAGGCAGGGATCTTCACATCCGGGTTGATGAAAAGCTGGTACATGCCAATGGACACAACATAGAGCACCATCGCGAACAGGAACAGATCGGTCAGTTCGATGAAGACAACCGAAAGATGTTTGGCTGCTTCCACATCGTACTGCGAGTCGGTGAACGTTTCCCAGATCGTTTTGAGAACGATGATGAATCCGAATATCATCAGCGTTGTCGCACTCAACATCGTTCCGACGATCGCGATACCGATCAGGAAACGGGACCGGCCAATGATCGCGAACTCGGGTCCGTTGGCATCCGACATACCCAGCTACTCCTTGCGCCCTGCGGCGCCAAACGTGTTGCATCCGACGGTCAACCGGATACACCCAGCCGAGCCATTCCGAACGGAAGTAGGGTAAGCGAAAACCTCCCTTCGTATTCGGGCGTTTGTCCGCATCGTCCCCGTACTGCCACACAGCAATCCGGCCCGTGGATCAGTTCACGGGTCGGGTCGTCCAAATGAACGTCTGGATGGCGGTGGGGTCGCGTCGGCTGAGAGCAACCGGTTGACTGGCCTGTGACACTCTCGAAAAGAGAGATCACTTGAGCTACGAAAATCTCCCTCGACAGCGGATTCTCATCCCGGTCAGGGGGTGGAGATGCGGGCACCGTGAGCTCCGCCGGCTGTTCTCTACCCCATCACCAACGTCTGCCCGGTCCAGGGCCACTCACCGGAGATCTTGACAATACCAGTCATGTATTTCCATTGCCCGGGTCGCAATCCCGATCGTTTGTCGTTGCCCATCGATGATTCTCCTTACATCTTATGGACACCTGGTACCGGCATCCGATAACGTGTGAACAGAAGCGAAATAGAACAAGTTTTGAGAACGGATCCAGTAATGGAGGTATCGAGGTCTATGGAAAACCTGCCTGACGTGGTGTCGCAAGCGGATTGGTTGGCCGCACGCAAGGAATTGCTGGCCAAGGAGAAAGAACTGACTCGGGCCGTTGACCGGGTTAATGCAGATCGTCGTCGATTACCAATGATTCGCATCGACAAGTCGTACACCTTCGATGGTCCGGATGGAAAAGTCGGACTGCTCGATTTGTTCGACGGCCGGTCGCAACTGGTGATACACCATTTCATGTTCGATCCCGAATGGGATCAGATGTGCCCGAGTTGTGCCTCTGCTGCCGACGGAATCGGTGGATTGACGCAGATGCACATGCGCAACACCACGCTCGTTGCAGTATCGCGAGCGCCGTACGCAAAGCTCGCTGCCTTCCGGGATCGCATGGGGTGGACGTTTCCCTGGTTCTCCTCGTATGCCACCGACTTCAACTTCGACTTTCACGCCACCCTTGACGATCGGGTAGCGCCGGTATTGCTGCACTTTCGCAACGAGGCCGAGCTTGCCGAGGCCGGAACACCATGGAGCGGTGGACCCTGGACAGAGAGCATGCGCGGGACCGAAGTACCAGGGATCAGCACGTTCCTTCAAAACGGTGGAGATATTTTTCACACGTATTCAACCTACGGCCGTGGAATTCAGGACTTTCACAATGGCTACAAGTACCTCGATTTGACGGCCCTCGGCCGCCAGGAGGCGTGGGAAGAACCGCAGGGGAGAGCAATCCCGCAGGGAACGCACGCCGGCGGCCCTGGTATGCGTTTGTCGGATGAACACAACATCCCCCAGTCACGTGTATGTGATCAGCGAAGGGGTCTGTGACAAGCTCAGAGTGGAAGCAGCCAAGGTTCGAACATCTCCCTCGACATCGATCACCAATCTGAATATGCGATTACTCACCGGCGACCTTGATGATGCCGGTCATGTGTTCCCATTCCTGCGGGTCGGCTTCCGGCAGTTCTGCTCTGCCGAGGCGCTGGAGTATATGCAGCACATCGCTCCGATGCTGCACGTTGTGATAGATCA
>JBBJOX010000320.1:2731-3516 GCA_037724245.1 Thermomicrobiales bacterium
CACGTGGATGATCGTCGCGCCATAGCTCTGCAGGTAGTTGTAGTGATCGATGAACAGTTCATCGAGCCGGTTCGTAGCCACGCGGTCCCGCGCGACACTGGTGAAGTGCGCGTACGCCTTCGCGTGGCGCTCGATCATCTCGTCGATCGACGTAGAACGCGGTGCCCAATCGACCGGTTTGCCGTCCATGAACCCCGTCCAGAACTCGAGCGCGAGAATCATGTGATCGAACGTCTTGCGTAGCGTCCGGTGACCGATATCGAAGTCCTGATCGAGCTGCTCGTCGCTCAGGTCCTTGCTCATTTCGAGCAGATGTTCCGTGGTCCAGGGGTCGTGCCCTAGCATGCGATCGAGCAAATCCATCGACGTTCCTCCAAGTCACGAAGCGCAACTCCGGCAGATGCGCTCATCCCAGCCTACTGCGAAAAGCGGTCATTCCCTGTCCGGTTTTGATGAGTGTTCGTGCCAGAGAGAGCGACGCTCAGATTTTGGTCGCGATGACGATCTGATGCGCCTCTTCGCCGTTGCGATCGATCTCGTTCAGCACGATCTCGAAACCAGCGGTGCCAACGAGCTCTGTGTTCCTTTCCGGTCCGTAATGACTCCACGACATCTCTGTTCCGTGGAAGTCTTCGGTGCCCTCCCATTCCGAACTCCCCATCGTGATCAGCAATGGGGCCCCGGAAGGCAGAAACGAGGCAAATTTTCTGAGTGTCTCGCCATGGTGCTCCCGAGGGGTGTGGAACAGCGCGTACATCGAAACAATGCCGGCGACCCTGAACTGA
>JBBJOX010000321.1:0-3496 GCA_037724245.1 Thermomicrobiales bacterium
AAAGCGGCGGAGCATCGTTCGTTCGTCGTCGCGTTCCGGATATCCGATGGAGAGACGAATCAGGAAACGGTCGAGCTGGGCCTCCGGCAACGGGAAAGTGCCTTCGAGTTCCACCGGGTTCTGGGTAGCCAGAACGAAGAACGGACGTGGCAGCGGGATCCGTTGTCGCTCGACGGTAACTTGCCGCTCTTCCATCGCCTCGAGCAATGCACTTTGGGTGCGCGGTCCGGCCCGGTTGATTTCGTCGGCGAGGAGGACGTTGGTCACGATCGGACCTTCGCGGTAGCTGAACTCGGTCGTGCGCGGATCGAAGACCATGGCGCCAGTGACATCGCTCGGCAGCAAATCCGGAGTGAATTGCACGCGGCCGAACGATCCGCCAAGGGCGGTTGCCAGCGATCGCGCAAGCATCGTTTTGCCGATTCCCGGTACATCCTCAAGCAACACATGACCTTCGCAGAGCAGCGCGATAACCGCCTGCTCGATCACCTTGCGCTTGCCGACGATGACCTTTTCCACTTCGAGCACGATGCGATCGGCGACCGACCTAATTTCTGCGGCAGCACCGGATTCGATCGTTTGGGACATCAGGCAATTCCTGCGAAGTTCAATTCGAACGGCTTTGTCGCGATAGCAAGCAGTCTAAACCACAGTTCGTCTCCGCGGGCAGACAACGAAGAAGGAGCGGTAATACCGCTCCTTCCTCTCCCATTCCTCGATTGCTGGTCTGAACCTAGTCGGCAGCCGATGCCGCCGGGACTGTGACGATGGTGGCTGGAGTAGCCGCTTTCGACTTCTCGGGAACGAACAACCAACTGGCAATCATGGCGCCGAAGGCAACAAAGGCGAGTGTGATCAACATGTGATGAACCTTTCGTGTATCCAGACTGTGGTTACAGCTGGTATGCGGCCTCGCCGTGCAGTGAGGCATCCAATCCGAGAACTTCGAGCTCTTCCGACACACGGAGTGGGAAGAAGACGTTGATAACCTTGAGGATGACGAAGGTACCGGCACCGGCAAAGGCGATAGCTGCACCCGTTGCCACGAGCTGAATCCAGAGTTGTTCGGCATTTCCAAAGAAGAGCCCGTTCAGGCCAGTGTTGCCACTGTAGGCTTCGTCGGCGAAGAGTCCTGTTGCCAGGGCGCCCCAGATACCACCGATACCGTGAACGGCGAAGACATCGAGTGCATCGTCGATCCCGAGCTTGTCCTTGACGAAGTCGAGGGCGAGTGGGCAGAAGACACCAGCACCGACACCGATCAGGATGGCAGAGGCTGGACCGACGAATCCGGCGGCAGGCGTGATGGCGACGAGACCAGCGACACAACCCGCTGCGGCACCGAGCACGCTCGGATGACCGTGGCGAATCCAGGAGATCGACATCCAGGCGAGAGCACCGGCGGCGGCGGACACGTTCGTAACGAGAAAGGCCGAAGCGGCCTGGCCGGTTGCGCCGAGAGCACTACCGGCATTGAAACCGAACCAGCCGAACCAGAGCAGGCCAGCACCGAGGACAGTCAGGGTCAGGTTGTGAGGATCGGCATCCGGAGTCCGGAAGGTTTTGCGCTTGCCGAGAACGACCGCGCAGACCAGAGCGGCAACACCTGACGAAATGTGAATGACTGTGCCACCGGCGAAATCAAGAGCACCGTACTCGAAGAGCCAGCCACCACCCCATACCCAGTGGGCGAGTGGTGCGTAGATGGCGGTCGACCAGATCAGACTAAAGAGAACGAAGGCCTTGAAGTTCTTGCGTTCAGCGAAGGCACCAGAGATCAGCGCCGGTGTGATCGCAGCGAACATCATCTGGAAGGCAACGAAGGCGAGGACCGGGATTGTATAGCCCGTCCAGATATCATCCGGACCAATTCCGCGAAGCCCGATGTAATCGAGGCCCCCAATGATGCCGCCCTTGTCCGGACCGAAAGCCAGGGTGTAGCCCCACAGCACCCAGACCACACTGATCAGCGCCAGGATGAAAAAGCTGTGCATAAGCGTGGAGAGCACGTTCTTGCGGTTAACCAAACCGCCATAGAAGAACCCCAACGCCGGAGTCATCAACATGACCAGCGCCGCCGATATCAGAACAAACGCCGTATTCCCCGTGTCCATTGACTCTCCCCTGATCCGACCAGCGACCAACAACATGCGTGCTACAAGGTGCACAATCCTGCACGCCGTCGTGCGATCTCATTGGAGTCTAAGAATCCCTGAATCCCCGAGGTAGTGGCGAAACGGCTAAATCGGAACAGGGATTCAGTGCACTCTGCACAGTCTGAAGTCACAATTCCACTTGTGCGCAATGCACGAGGTTGGAAGTTTTGTTAGGTTTTGCGTTTTCTGAGGAGCAGATCGATCAGAAGTGACGGTGCGGAATCCGCAAAGAACGGCAGAATCGCGCACAAGCACGCACGATTGCCAACGAAATCAGATCTGGCTGGCCAGGATATGGATCTTCAGCCCACATTCGCCAATTGCGCAGCGAATCCATCGGACACCTTCACTTTCGCCGTACATGCTTGTCACGTATGAACCCGATCGAGAAATCTGTCTGGAGTATGCGTGCCGAACCCCCCTGCCCGGCATAGGCAAGATGGCCAATTCTGCGACGACAATTCGGCAATCTGATCAGCCGGACTTGCCGGAATGCGACCCTTGTGCGATTTTCAAACCACGCCTGCAGAAGGAACACCCTGACACTCCCTCCTCTCATCGGCCGGACCAATGACGCTGCGATCATTCTGGAGATCTCGATACATGGATTCTTCCAATCCCAAACCTGTACCGTGCAGCGGTGTCTTTCCGATCGCGCCAACCCCGTTTGCCAGTGACGAATCGATTGATATCGATGGTTCGTCGCGGATCGTCGATTACCTCGTCGATGCGGGTGTGGATGGTATCTGTATCCTCGCCAACTACTCCGAGCAGTTTTCCCTGACAGATCTCGAACGATCGCAGCTACAGGAGCTGTCGCTGCGCCAGAACGACGGTCGAGTGCCGATCATCGTCACGACGAGTCACTTCAGTGCCAGAATCTGCGCCGAACGCAGCCGAAGCGCCCAGAATGAAGGTGCCTCGATGGTGATGATCATGCCGCCCTATCACGGGGCAACGCTGCGCGCATCGGAAACAGAGATCGAGGCGTTTTTCAGTACAGTTGCCAGCGCGATCGACATCCCGATCATGATTCAGGACGCACCAATGAGCGGGACGACATTGAGCGCCGGATTTCTCGCGCAGCTGGCAAAGAGCATTCCCCCGATCACGCACGTCAAGATCGAATCGGCGCAGAGTGCATCGAAACTCCGAAATCTGATTTCCCTCGGCGGCGACGCGATCGATGGTCCCTTCGATGGCGAGGAGAGCATCACGTTGATTCCGGATCTGGAAGCCGGTGCCACCGGGACGATGCCCAGCGCGATGATTCCGGACGTCCTGGGAGAAATCGTCAGGCTCTGGCACGCCGGAAACCATGATCAGGCGACCAGCCTCTG
>JBBJOX010000322.1:0-292 GCA_037724245.1 Thermomicrobiales bacterium
GACCAGGCAACAGTGGTGGGCGCCGATCCGCTTCTCCCGTTTGGACCGAATGCGGCATGGCACTTGCGCCGAACCGACAGTTTCAGCAACGCACCGGACAACCTGGTCATGTGCGGGGTCGATGCCACGGGTTCGGTCTCGGCGTTCGAGGAACTGGTGGGAAGTCACGGCGGGCTGGGTGGATCGCAAACGCAACCGATCCTGGTGCATCCGACGGAACTCGCCACTGGGCAGGAACCTATTGTTGGCACGGCGGCCTTGCAGCAGGTGCTCCGGCGCTGGGTGCCATCGG
>JBBJOX010000322.1:302-3485 GCA_037724245.1 Thermomicrobiales bacterium
GCATGACAATGACGACCGAAAGCACGTTCGTCGTCATGACTTACAACGTTGGCAATGGGCTAGCTCCGGCCCCGCGACTCGTTGACTATCTGCGCTCGGTCTCGGCCGATGTGATTGGTCTCGAGGAAGTGTCCGCGAATCAGGCGCTTCAGCTTGATCGCGATCTGGGAGATCGTTTCCCGTACCGGATTGTGCAGGGAAGCGGATTTTCAGGTCGGGCATTGCTCAGTCGGCATCCGATTGTCGATCATTGCTGGATCGAAGGTGAGCCTGATCGGCCCGATCTGATGGCGAAGGTTGCGATAAAGGGCCGAATCATCACAATCGTCGTTGCCCATCCTCATCCGCAGAAACCGGGACGTCACGGACTGGTGTTCGATCCCGTCCGGCCGTGTTGCTCGGTGATTTCGACATGACGGTTCGTAAGCCGGCGTATCGCTGGTTGACCAGCCTCGGCTTGATCGATTCGTATCGTTTAGTTGGTTCTGGGGCCGGTCGGACCTTTCCACAACGCCTGTGCCTGAACCGCAGCGTGAACAATCGGTTGACCTGGATACGGCTGCGCCCACTGGCCCGGCTCGATTACATCTGGCACACCCCGGAACTGCGATCGATAGAAGCCTGGATCGGTGAAGATGCTGGTTCGGATCACCTTCCAGTGTTGGCGCGATTGCTGCTGACGACCTGATTGCAGCGAACTCACTTCGCGACATTCCTGAAAACCGATTCATGCGCTAGTCTGGAAGTCTGCTGTCACAGTTTGTGCCAGTCCACGTTGTTTCGCGATTCCGCGACGTTGCAATCGGCACGATGTCGATGCGTTTGTGGATTCGTGGTGTACGCCATTTGGCGAAAGGTAGGTGCTCCAGTGAAAGGAAAGATTCATGTGAAAGGTAAGCACCCATGTCTTCAGAAATCCCGGAGTCACTTTTCGAGGATGGATGGCTGAACGAGGTTGAGCACGTTGTCAGCAGCGGCAAGGAAGGCACCGTCTACTGCTGTTCGAGCTCCCATCGTATCGACCGTGAGTTTGTTGCTGTCAAGATCTACAAACCGCGCGCCTTCCGTTCGTTCAAGAATGATGCAATCTATACACAGGGTCGCGCCGTTGGCGTGAGTGTCAATCGCTTCACGGGGGTTGCCAAACCATCCGGAGCGCCAGATCGTCGCCTGGAACGTGCGATCAGAGGCGGCAGCCGCATCGGCCGGATCGCCAGCGAGAGTTCGTGGACGCATCACGAATTTTCGACGCTAACCTCACTTCACCGCATCGGGGCCAGGGTTCCTCGCCCCTACACCTCTACCAACACTGCCATCGTCATGGATTACGTCGGTGAACCGGATGCTCCGGCTCCCAAGTTGAAGGACGTCAGTTTTCCGGCTGATCAGGCTCGCGCTGTCTTCAGAATGCTGATCGACGAGATCGAACTCTGGTTGTCCTTCGAGCGCATCCATGGCGATTTGTCGCCATTCAACATTCTCTACTGGAACAATAAGATCACCGTGATCGATTTTCCGCAGGCTGTCAGTCCCTACGAGAATCCGATGGCGTTCTCGCTGTTGCTGCGCGACATCGAGAATGTTTGCCGGCACTTTCCGCAGGTAGCGGATGCCCGGGATCCGCTGAACATTGCCAGTGTCCTCTGGGCGCGTGTTGTTCAGATTCCACACTGATCTGGCCCATCCTCTGCTGCAGCGTCCCGATCGCGGGACGCTGCAGCTAGTCGATCGTTGACTGGCTCAGCGCTTCCTGCACATCGTCGCGATTGAGTTGTTCGACGCACCAGTCGAAGTGGCCGTCAGTTCCATCTTCGGAATAGGCGTTGCTGGTCAGGACGGCGTAGAGCGCGCGATAGATCAGCAGGCGATTGCGGCTGTGTCCGAGCCTGGAAACACAGGCATCCAGCAGGGTGTCGTCGAGTTTCCGATGGTGTGGCCCGTACATGTTGTAGATACCGCAGGCAACAGAGGCATCGAATGCTGGGTCGCCGAAGCAACTGGCGAAACCCCAGTCGAGTACTGCGCTGACCTGCCCAATTTCGTTGATCAACACGTTGGGAGTACAGATATCGCCGTGTATTGCACAATGGGTTTGCACGCGCAGGTTCGAAACACGAAGGGTGATCTGCTCGAAGTTCGGGACAGACGCCCGCAGGTGATTCCCGTAGGTTGCGACCTTACCCTCGGCGATTTCAAGGAGGCGCGTCGTACCAGGAATGTCGGTGGCACCGGACAACGTGACACCGAGGATCGGAAGGTCTGGAAGGTGATCGGCTGCCAGTCTCAGCTTCGCCGATTGCAGCGCCGAAAGGACGCCGATCACAGCGTCGATCGCGACCTGAGGTACGTGCTCATCCTCAGGATCGACGAAGTCCTGCAATGGAAGACCATCGAGTGCGCGTTCGATGGAAACCGTCCGATCGCCGACGCGTTCGATTGCGGTGATGTCTGGCGTGGCAAACGGGAGGTTCAGGCCCAGGATCACGTCGTAAAACTGACGCAGCGGCTCAAGAGCTTCAAGCGCCTTGTCGTGCCAGACTTTCGCAACCAGTCCGGAACGGACGCGAAATACGTGGCCTTCCATACCTGAACCGATATGCTCGGCATGGGTCAATTCCAGTATTTCGAGAGCTGTTTCGGCTGCGCGTTTCGAACTCATTTCGCCAACGATGTGATTTCGACGTTCTGGTTTCGTGCACTTGCGGCGCGGTTGGCGATCAGGGCGGCGGTCGAACCGGCTCCGACTCCGTTGTCGATATTGACGACAGCCAGGCCGGGTGCGCACGACTGAAGCATCGAGTAGAGGGCGGCGGTGCCATCGCCACCCAGCCCGTAGCCGGTGCTGACCGGGAGCCCGATTACCGGAACGTCAACCAGTCCGGCAACCACCGAGGGGAGTGCCCCATCCATCCCGGCAGCGATGACCAACGCATCGGGAAACCATGCCATCACCGCGCGCAACGGTGCGATCAGGCGATGCAATCCGGCAACTCCGACATCGATCACCAGCATCACCGCACATCCCATTTCTTCCGCGATCAGTTGGGCTTCTAGGGCCACAGCGCGATCCGATGTCCCGGCGCAGATGATTCCGACCCGTCCTCCCGATATCGTCGCTGGTCGGGCCGAGGCGATCAGCACCTCGGCCCTGTCGTGATACGCCCAGGTCAGGTCCCCGAGATG
>JBBJOX010000323.1:0-3480 GCA_037724245.1 Thermomicrobiales bacterium
GTGGCAGTACATACGGCGATCGCCGAGAGTATTTTCTGGGAGAAAATCGAAGAACTTCGAGCCGCCGGTGCGAGCGAAATCCTCGTCACCTCTCTGGACAAGTTTCTTCTTTAGAATCGAGTGCGCCCAACCGGGTTGCCGGAACAGGAAACAGCCGTGAGTTTCGATATCAGACGATCTGTCCGGCCCCACATCAAGCCGGCGGCGAGTTATACCCCGGGGGTCTCGCCTGAAAACGATCCTTCCGTGGCGCGCCTCGACTGGAACGAATCACCGTTCCCGCTCACACCACGGGCCCAGCGAGTTCTCGAGGGATACAGCACAGCCAACCGCTATCCGGAATACAGCCAGGTTCGATTGCGCGAGGCATTGGCCAGCTACATTGGCACCACTGTCGATCGCGTCTTTGCCGGAGCGGGGCTCGACGATGTCTTCAATACGCTGGCGATGACGATCATTTCGCCCGGGGATGAAGTCATCATTTCGGAACCGACGTTCGGTGTCTACCGGCACATGTTTTCATTGCATGGTGGCAAGATCGTCGATGTGCCCCTGGTACGCGACAACGGGTTCGAGCTAAACGCCGATGGTATTCTTTCGGCCGTTACTCCAAAAACCCGCCTGATCATTGTCTGCAATCCCAACAATCCAACCGGAAATCTCTTCGATCGTGAATCCGTGGAGCGCATCGCTCGTGATGCCAGGGTGATCGTGGCGATCGATGAGGCATACGCCGAGTTCAGCGGAATCAGTCATCTCGATTTGGCGAATCGCTACGAGAATGTGGTGCTCTTTCGAACGCTCAGCAAATTCGCCGGTCTGGCCGGCTTCCGCGTTGGATACGGGGTATTTCCCGACGCGCTCGTTCCATTCCTGCAACAGACGGCACCACCATTCCTCAATATCTCGGCACTGGCAGCTGAAGTGGCGATCGCCTCACTTAGTGATCTCGCGCTGTTGCACCAGAACCGTGACTGGCTGGTCGCCGAACGCGCACGCGTGGCTGACGAACTGGGAGACATTCCCGGTGTTCGTGTGTTTTCATCCGCTACCAATTTTCTGCTGTTCCAGCTCCCGTTCGCTGATTCCGGTGAACTGGCCAATCAGCTGGCATCTGCAGAAGTGTTCGTTCGTCGATACGCCGATCCGAAGTTGGGTCTGCTCGATCATCTGCGCACCAGTATTGGTTCGGAGCGCGAGAACAATCAGTTGATTGCTACACTTCAATCACGAATCGCTGCAATGCGAGTTTAGTAAAGGTAACAACTTGGGCACTTTGGGCCGAACAGCACGTGAATTCGCAATCACTCGGACAACAGGCGAATCATCGATCGATCTGACGATCAATCTCGATGGTTCCGGTACCGTTCAGGCGAAAACCGGTGTGCTGTTTCTGGACCATATGCTTCACGCTTTCGGACGCCATGCCTGGCTCGATCTCTCGATTACGGCCACCGGCGACGCCGCGATGGACCCGCATCACACCGTCGAGGACACCGGCATCGCTCTCGGAATGGCGATCCGCCAGGCGCTTGGTGACCGGGCCGGCATCGATCGCTATGGTCACGCCTATGCTCCATTGGATGAAGCATTGGCCCGCGTCGTGATCGATGTCTCGGGTCGACCATATTTCGAATTCCATGGGGAAATGCCGGAGGAGATGATTGGCTCAGATTTCTCGTCGACACTGATCGAGGAGTTCTGGCGATCCCTCGCCACCAACGGAGGCCTGTCGATGCATGTCGATCTGATCCGCGCCCGAAACGCCCATCATGCCGCTGAGGCCATTTTCAAGGCCGCGGCAGTGTCGTTTCGCGGTGCGATCAGGTCGAGCGGAACCGTCACTTCTGTGCCATCGACGAAAGGGCTCCTCGCATGATCGCGATAGTGGACTACGGAGCAGGAAATTTGAGATCGATACAGCGAGCAATTGTTCACGCTGGTGGCGATCCGGTGATCACCTCGGATCCCAAAGCCATTCGCAATGCTGATCGTGTTGTATTGCCGGGTGTCGGCAATGCTAAGGCCGCGATGGAACGCCTGCATCGCGAAGGTCTGGCGGATGCCGTGACCGATTTGGCAAAAGCTGGCACACCATTGCTCGGAGTTTGCCTAGGCATGCAACTCCTGTTCGGCGACCAGGCCGAGGGTCCGACGACCGGACTCGGTCTGCTCGATGGCGTTGTCAACTGGTTGCCATCCGAGCGCAAGGTGCCGCATATGGGCTGGAACATCGCCACCTTCAACGACAATTCACCGTTACGGGATCTAGGCGCGTGCCATTTCTACTTCGTTCACTCACTGGTCGCCGAGCCATCCAATGCGCAAAACATTGCTGCTTCGACGAACTACGGTTCGAGCTTCCCAGCCGTGGTCGTTCACAAGAACATCTGGGGTACGCAGTTCCACCCCGAAAAAAGTGGTGACGACGGACTGAAACTGGTTCAGCGTTGGGTGGAGTTTCAGCCATGATCATATACCCTGCTATCGATATCCGAGGCGGACGGGCGGTCCGTCTGGTTCAGGGTGACTACAACGCAGAAACGCAGTTCGACGACGATCCGGCCGATGCAGCGCGACGCTGGGTTCAAGCCGGTGCGTCCTGGATTCATGTCGTCGATCTCGACGCGGCGAAATCCGGCGTGCGGACAAACGCAGCGGCGATCTCGGCAATTCGCTATGCAGTGAAGGTTCCTATCCAGCTCGGCGGCGGAATTCGAACCGAACAAGACATCCGCGCCGCTTTACTTCTGGGTATGGATCGCGTCATTCTCGGTTCGATTGCGATCACGGATCCTGAGTTTGTCGAGCAGGCAGTCGCCAGATTTGGGGCCAGGATCGCAGTCGGTCTCGATGCCCGAAACGGCAAACTGGCCGGGCAGGGTTGGACTGAGCAGAGTGAGATTGATGCGCTGGATGCGGCAAAGCGATTCGCCAATGCAGGAGCGCGACACTTTATCTTCACCGATATCCACCGCGATGGAATGTTCACGGGTCCGAATCTCGTTTCATTGAAGGCGCTGATCGACAGTACCGATGCGAATGTCATCGCCTCCGGTGGCATAGGCACGCTTGACGACGTTCGCGCAGTGCGCGAGATCGGAGCTCGTGGAGTGATCATTGGCAGCGCCCTCTATCACGAGAAGTTCTCGCTCGAGAGCGCGCTGGCGATCGGGAAGGAGGCGAGTGCCACATGATCGAAACCTCAGTGGAGCCCACCATTTCAGAAACAATTAAAGACGATTTGAAAGTTCGCGTCATTCCTGGGCTCGATGTCACTGGTGGCCGTGTCGTCAAGGGCGTCGAGTTCCTCAACCTGCGTGATGCCGGCGATCCAGTCGAACTGGCGGCTTTCTACAACCACGAGGGTGCCGACGAAATCGTCTTCCTCGATATCACCGCAAGTTCCGATGGTCGCGAGACGATGGTCGATATCGTGCGCCGCACCGCCGATCAAATGTTCATTCCAATGACGGTCGG
>JBBJOX010000324.1:0-3480 GCA_037724245.1 Thermomicrobiales bacterium
GTTGCTGCTCGATCTCAACGACACGTCGCTTCGATCACTTCCGAATGTTCGTCGTGGAGTCGCCAATGCCGTTCTGGACTCGACAGAAGAGTTTGCGGTTGCCGTCACGGCATCGTTGGCCGATCGTGCCCTGGCCGATGGTCGAAAAGTTGGCCTCGTGGTCAATCGTTCAATGCCGGTGCGTTTGTTGCCGGACAGCAGTCAACGCCAATGGTCGAGAATTTTCGAGACATTGGCTGTCGCCACCAGTTTTGGACACCGCCCGCTCGATGAAGCCATCAGCGCTGAATCGAGCCGACTTTCGAGGATGACATCACTGATCGTGATAACTGCCACCAGGGACGCCGGTTGGGTCAAGGCAGTTCGTGGATTGACCGAACGTCGAATCCCGGTTTGTGTGGTCTTGATCGATGACGCATGGGAAGGTGATGGCGATGACAGCCTGACCATCCTCGAACAATCGCTTGTTTCTGCCAGATCAAAAGTGATTCGATACGCTACATCCGACAGGGATGTAGGCCCGCAATCCGGCTCGGAACGTAGAACGAATATATGAACCAACAATCATCCTTGCGAAATCCAGTCCGGCGGCAACGCGCATCAATCTGGAACTCCATCCTGCCAGAGGGCATTGCTGTCCTCGTCTTGCTCCTGATGGTCAATGTCCTGCCGGCAATTGCTGCGCAGCGCGCAGACTGGGAGCATCTGATTACGCCGGTCGCTGTGATTTCCCTGATTGCATTTCTTGCCGGTACCGTCATGGCTCGGGTCGGACTTCTGGATTCGGTGTCCCATGTCTTTGCAGTCGCCATTGGTTCAGCGGTTTCGTTCCTTTTCGTGCTCAAAGCCGCGGAAGAGTTTGGAGTTGGGTTTCAGAGTCGGATCAAGCCTGTTTTCTGGCATGTGAGGGACTGGTATTTCGGTGCCAACAGCCCGCAACAGAATGACGATATCGTTCTGTCGTTGCTGCTGGGACTGATCGTCTGGATGCTGGCCTATCTTTCGGCCTGGGTGCTGTTTCGTCGGGGATGGCTGATGATGTCACTCCTCTTGCCGGGTCTTTTGCTGCTGGTCAATCTTGGCTACGCGCCGGATCCCGAGCCGATCTTCACCTACCTCTTTGTGGGAGCGGGAATTTGTCTCGCGGCGAGGTATCACCTGTTCCGCAAGCAGATCTCGTGGTCCCGATACCAGGTGGCTGGTCCACGTTCGCTCGGTGCCCGGTTCCTGACCGTTGGTGCCGTCCTCGCGATTCTGGTCACGACTGCGGGCTGGAATGCCCCGGCCTCGGTGTCCCAGGAATCACTGCAACCGCTGATCGGGAAAATGGGCCAGCAGATCGAAACCGCGAGGCGGAATGCCCGGGACTGGATGTCCCGCTCAGAGTCAGGACAGTCCGGTTCCGAAAGTGGAAACGACTACTCGGACTTCGAGGACGCGTTCTCGATCGGCGGCGAGATCAATCTCTCCGATGAGCCGGAGGTTCTGGTTTCTTCGGATGATGCGCCGTATCTGTCAGCTCAGCGATACAACGAATATTCCGGTACCGGATGGTCTTCGAACGTCGAGGAGACATTCAACCCGGATATTCAGGACGGTCGGCGTTACGAACCGGCAATGCTTTTCCGGGCAGGTCAAACTGTCCTGCTCTCGGATTCGATCGACGACAATCGGCAGCCGACGACAGCGCAGATTCTCCCACTCAATCCGGATGGAGAGTTGATGCTGACCATCGACACCTACTCCGGATCGAACATCGACAGCTCCGTCAAAATGTCGTGGATTCAACTGGAGAATACAGCGTTCGATCTCGAGAATCCGCAGATGGATCAAATTCCAAACGATCTCTTCAACGTCGTCTTTCTGCTTCGATCGATGACGCTGACCGAGTCGGGAGACAGCAGTGGACCAATATCCGGAGATGCAGATCTGAACGCTCAGCTCGTAGCGGAACTCGAGGTGCTGGCCGAGCGTTTCCTGACGGTTGAGTGGACTGCCGATGAAAGTGGCGCAGTTTTGGAGCTCATCGTGAATGGCCAGATTCCGGTCTTCGACGATGTCGAATCGGTCACGTTACGCGATCCCCTGCCGACCGAAGGCTATGTCGTTGATGGCAGCACGCCACTTGCCTCTCCAACTGACCTGCGCGAGGCATCGACGGAATATCCCGACTGGGTGCTGGAACGCTACCTGCAGTTGCCAGACACGATCACGGCACGTACCGACGAGAAAGTACGTGAGATCGTTGCGAATGATGATTCAAATTTCGACAAGGCCAAATCGATCGAACAGTATCTTCGCGACAACATTACCTACGACACCACGGTCGAAGCTCCACCAGACGGAATGGAAGTGGTCGACTATCTGCTGTTCGAGAATTTGCGAGGTTACTGCGAGCACTACGCCACGGCGATGACCGTCATGCTTCGGACGCAGGGCATTCCGGCCCGCGTCGCATCCGGTTACGCACCGGGCGATTTCGATGAAGCGCAGGGCAAATACGTCTATCTCCAGAGCAACGCGCACGCCTGGGTCGAGGTCTATTTCCCCGGTTACGGCTGGATTCCATTCGAGCCAACGGTTACCGAATCGATCGTTCCCCTTGGAGACGAACTCGCCGAAGAACAGGCAACGGAACCTGCCATGGAACCGGATCCAACCCCATCGCCAACCACTGACGACGAGGATGCAGTGGCGGAATCGACACCGACGTCCGACGTGGATGATCCCACGGCGGCGCCCATAGAGTCAGAAGATTCGGGGAGTTCCGGAGGGTCGACACTGCCGATCGTGATCGCAACGTTAGCGTCGGTAGCTTCGGTTGTCGCAGTTGGGTGGTGGCAGTGGACCAGACAGCTTCGGGGCCTCAACGCCAGTACCGGGTTGTTCGTCCGCTTGCTTCGTGTCGGTCGTTTCGTTGGCGTGAGGACGGGACCTTCGACCACTCCGACGGAGTATGCGGAGTCGCTGTCTGAACGCTTGCCAGTGACGCGAGGCTACGCCCAGAGTATTGTTCACGCATATGAGCTGGATCAGTATGCCAAACCGGGTTCGAGTGATGGAGTCGTCGCGACTGCAACAGACGCATGGCGGCATGTCCGAACTGCGCTTGTGCCAGCGATCCTGTCGCGGATCGTTCCCCGCTATCGCAAGCGCCGTCGCTGACTCTGCGGAATCGAGGTAATCGATGTCACAACGCCTTCTCGTGGCCGGTGCAATCAACACTGATCTGGTCGCGACGATGGATCGTGCACCAGATGCTGGCGAAACCATTACCGCCCAACGATTCGAGACATTCGGAGGTGGAAAGGCCGCAAATCAGGCAGTGTCCGCGGCTCGCAATCGGGCACAGACCGTGATGCTCGGCGCTTGCGGTCGCGATGTGAACGGTACCGCTCGCATCGCCGATCTCGCTAGAGATCGCATCGACACGACCTGGGTTCGGATGGATGACCAGCATGGCTCGGGCGTGGCGATGAT
>JBBJOX010000325.1:0-3466 GCA_037724245.1 Thermomicrobiales bacterium
GTCGAGCAGTTTCGTCTGTTCCCGTGAGGCCTTTGCACCACTGGTCACCCTCTTCCCGGTCAAGAGTTTCGCTGAGGGAATTCGCCAACTGAACAATTCCGAATACGGGCTGCAGGCGGGTATTTTCACCAATCGGCTGGAACAGGCGCTGACAGCATTCGATCATGTCGAATCTGGTGGCGTCATCATCAACGACGTTCCGACCTATCGTATCGACCACATGCCCTATGGCGGTGTGAAGTCGTCCGGTCTCAGCCGAGAAGGTGTTCGGTACACGATCGAAGACATGACCGAGCCGCGATTGATGGTACTGAATCGTTTGCAGAGCCAGCACCTGGATATCTGACAGGACTTCGAAGCGTGAGCGACACCGAGATCCCTCTGGAGGGTGGACAAATGACACCCGGAATTGTCCGTATCGGCAATACGGTGCGGCGGCCAATGACCGATGGTGCTCCGTTTCGCCACTCCATGCTGAAAATGCTGGAGGACCGGGGTTATCCTCACGCTCCACGATTCCTTGGCGTCGACGATCGGCATCGGGAGATTCTCACCTACTTCGAAGGAGAGATTGTCCGCAATGGTGAGGGGTACAGCGACGACGCTCTCGCCGAAGTAGCGAGCATGCTCCGAAAACTGCACGATGCCATCTCCGGTTCCGTCCTGTGCAAGGGAAGCGAAGTGGTCTGCCACAACGATATCGCTCCATGGAACACCGTTATGTCAGACGGGAAGCCTGTCGCGTTCATCGATTTCGACGCGGCAGAACCGGGTGATCGGCTCGATGACATCGGCTATATGCTCTGGACATTTCTGAACCTCGGCACTGAGGCAGATACGCAGCGGGTCTTCCGCCGATTCGACCTGATGCTCGATGCGTACGAACTCAGAAGCAGGACGGGGCTGGCAACGGCGATTCTTGGTCGACAACACCGGTTGCTGAACTGGCGTCAGCATCTGGCCGACAGCGCCGAAGATGCTGACGTGAGAGATCGATCCGCCCAAAGGGTGCTCGAGGTTCGCGAACAGATTGCCTGGGTGACGCGCCACGCGCACACCATCTCGAGCAACCGCTAGAACAAAGCTCACTGCGGTGTAGGACGACGATCAGGCAACGAGGCCCTTCAATGTCGCCAGATTGCGCAGATCGTTGACGTTATCGTCATCCTTCTCGGTTTCGAGGATGCCGATCAATCCGTCAAACCGTACATCGTTGACGATGTTACGAAAACCTTCGAGACCGATTTCGCCATCGCCGATGTGATCGTGCCGGTCCTTGAACGATCCGAGTGGATTCTTCGAGTCGTTCAGATGCACTACCTTGAGCTTTCCGAAGCCGATGAGTGATTCGAACTGATGCATCGTCTCGGCGTACTCGTCAGGTGTCCGGATTTCATATCCGGCGGCGAAGATGTGGCACGTATCGAGGCAAATGCCGACACGATCGCTAGCTTCGACAAGGTCGATGATTGCGGCGAGTTCCTCGAAGGTCCGGCCGAGCGTGGTTCCCTGTCCCGCAGTGGTTTCGAGACAGGTGATCGTTTTGTTGTCGGGAAGGAGATCGAAGATCCGGTTCAGCGATTCTGCAAACTGGGCTATTCCGGCGTTTGCTCCGCTCCCGGTGTGTGCACCAGGATGCGTTACGAGATACGGAATTCCGAGAAGATCACTCCTTTCAAGTTCGTCCTGAAAGGCGGCGACAGATTTCGCCTGAATATCTTCCTTGGGCGACGCCAGGTTGATCAGGTATGAATCGTGAATCACCAGATCCCTGATTCCACTTCGTTCGACTTCCTGATGAAAGTGTTCGACCACGCCGGGATCGAGCGGTTTTGCCAGCCATTGCCTTTCGTTCTTCGAAAAGAGTTGGCACGACGCGATGCCGAGAACATCAGCACGCGTAATTGCCTTATCGACGCCGCCGGATGCCGACATATGAGAGCCAAATTTGAGTGTCAATCTACATTCCCTTCGCCAGTATTGGCGCGAATCAATACTGCTATCTTGTGCGGATCGTCGACTTCGACCACGATCCGATCGTACTTGAACGATACCAGTTCGAGCAGCAATGCTTGCTCCGGGTGCCGTACCAGCCACCAGCTCGTGATACGTCGATTGTCGGTCTTCTTCAACGGCCGATAGGTGCCGGCGCGGTAGAGTTTGCCGATTCGCGACCCCGCCCTGAACGCCATGGGTCCAAACCAGCCCATCTCATCCTTAACATCGGAAGGGCCGATCTGGACCCGGACGATGGATGAGAACGGAACGTCGAAACCCCGTGTCAGGGCAAGAAATCGGTGCCATCCTCGTGGGGTCAGGCGGATACCTTCTCCAGTCAACGTGACATCGCAAGGAGCAGACACGGGCGTCATCCTTCCCCTGCAATGAGAGCCGAGATCTTGCCGGCGTCGAATCCTGTGGTCGAGCCAGCTTTGCCAATGATCAACGGCCGCTTGATCAATGTCGGGTTACCAGGCATGAGATTCAGCAGCAGTTCGCTGGTCACCTCGCGATCGGCCAATCCAAGTTCCCTGTATGCCGTCGATTTTGTTGAAAGCATATCGGGCGGAGTCACTCCGGCGCGACTGAAGACATCCTTGAGTTCATCGGATGTGAACGGATCTCTGAAGTAATCGCGGCGAAGCACATCGACGCCAAATTCCTTCAGCAAACGTTCGGCTTTCTTGCAGGATGTACAGGTTGGATGGACGTATATTTCCATGGGCAAGTACCTTTCCTGAGGCTGACTGTCACCGTGCTAGACTCTTTGAGCCGCGCATCGGACCACCGGCAATAGTGTCGAACATTGGAGATCCGCTCGATTGAATACCGGCCCGATCCTGCAAACGTCGCATTCCAGAACTGAAATGAATCCTCCAGCTCTGTCGATCGTGATTCCTGTGTTTAACGAAGCGACACGGATTCCCGATTCGTTCGCCCAGGTTCAGGCGTTCCTCGAATCCAACTCCATCTTCGCGGAAATTATCCTTGTCGACGATGGTAGTACCGACGACACCGCCAATGTGATTTCAGGTTTCGATCGATCGTTCGCCAACACGACAGCCCTCACCCTGCCGCATACAGGGAAGGCTGGAGCTGTCTTGGCCGGACTTCAGATGGCTCAGGGTTCCGTTGTCGGTTTCGTCGACGCCGATATGGCAACTCCGCTCGAAACCTGGCTGGAATGCAGCAAACGTATCGAGTTGGGCGCCGGAGTGGCCATCGCCACGCGAGAAGGAACTGGTGCGATTCGCGTCGGTGAACCCTGGTATCGCCATGTGATGGGGAGGGCCTTCAATGGTCTTGTGCGGCTTCTGCTGCTTCCAGGTATTCACGACACCCAATGTGGTTTCAAGTTTTTCACACGTGAAGCAATCGACGTGATCCTGCCGAGGTGCCAGCTCTACCGAAATGCAAGTGCTGTCACCGTGGCACGAGTGACCGCCTTCGATGTCGAGTTGCTCTA
>JBBJOX010000326.1:0-3466 GCA_037724245.1 Thermomicrobiales bacterium
TCTGGTTGGTAACCGTACTCCCCGTGTGAACGTTACATCTGATACAACCCCGGGCGACCACGCAACTCTCGCCCGGTTGTTCATCGAACACGGGAGCAGCGCCGGGTGATACCGATCAGTGACGATAATCGAGGTCGGCGCTCTACTCCCTACGTCTCCTACATCCTGATCATCCTGAACATCCTGGTTTTCCTGTATCAGTTTCTGCTCAATGGCGACGCCGAATACACGTTCATCCTCGATTGGGGCGCTGTCCCGGCCCAGGTCAGTAAAGGCGATCGCCTTTTCACCCTTGTCAGTTGCATCTTCCTGCACGGATCATGGCTGCATCTCGGCGGCAACATGCTCTTCCTCTGGGTCTTCGGCGATAACGTCGAGGATGTGATGGGGCACGTCGGATTCATCCTTTTCTATCTTTTGACAGGAATTGCCGCCAGCGCCTCCCAGATCTGGCTGAACACCGACAGCCTGATCCCGCTCGTCGGTGCCAGTGGTGCCATTTCCGGTGTACTCGCCGCCTACATCGTGCTCTTCCCGCGCGGTCGCGTCGTCAGCCTCATTTTCCTCGGCATCTTCGTCACCACGGTGTTGCTCCCAGCCTGGGTCATGATTGGCTACTGGATCGCCCTCCAGCTGTTGCAGGGATTCCTCAGCCTCGGTATCCGCACTGCCCAAACCGGTGGCGTTGCCTACTTCGCCCACATCGGAGGATTTCTCGCCGGACTCGCCCTCGTCTGGCTCTTTGCCGATCGCGACCGAACTTCATCACAACGCGCCGCTCGTCAAGGCTACGAAACCAACCGTCGAAACAGATAGGAAAGGAACACACCATGCCAACCTATTCCGGAATCTTCACAGGCGATCGCGAGATCGACGAAAATGTCACGATCAATGGGACTCTTGAGGGCTCGATCACCGTCCTCGATAACGGTACCTTCCTGCTCAACGGCGAAATGCAGGGAGACCTGAGCGTGCACGAAGGTGGCATCGCCACTGTCCGTGGTGCCGTCGCCGGAACCGCGGCCAACCACGGCGGCGAACTCAACATCTACGGCTCCGTCAGCGTCGACGTCATCGAGAACAGCGGCACCACCTTCATTCACCCCGATTCCACCATCGCCGGCATCAAACAAAGCGACCGCTAGTTTCACCGACCATCACTATTCGTAGGAGAGTCCTTCGTGGGATCCCGTGATGCTACCAATCCGTAGCGGTCACCCTGTGTGGTGACCTCCATTTCGCAGCGGTCACCCTGTGTGGTGACCTCCATTTCCTGACGTTCTGACCGCCAGGGGGAAATCCCCCGGCGATGCCGTCACTCACCGGTATTGCGACCATCGTGGTTGCCGTCATACCTCGCGCACTACCTGCGAACCTACCCGTATCCGTCCGTCCTTTATATTGAGTACAACACTATTCCGCGATTTGGCTCGAGGCGCGCGTGCCCCGACCGGGATAGCCAGTGGAGCGTCGCAATGTCATCCGTTTTCCGGTTTCTCGGTCGTGCCACCGCCGACCGAACAGACGCCGGAGTCATCCTCAGTGAACAACAACACGAACTGATCGCCGCCGAATCGGCGCTGCTCGATCGTCTCTGGGCCACCCTCAAGGATTTCCCGGCCACCGAAGACGATCTCGACGCCCTCGATCAGGCACGGGAACAACTCGTCGATATCTTCATGCTCGTCATCGTCGGCGAGTTCAATGCCGGCAAATCGGCCTTCATCAACGCCCTGATCGGCACCGATGTCATGCCCGAAGGCGTCACCCCCACCACCTCCGTGATCAATCTGCTCCGCTTCGGAGACACTCCCACCGAAACCATGCTTCCCGAAGGCATCATCCAGCGCACCTGGGACGCACCATTCCTCCAGGAAATCACGATCGTCGATACCCCCGGTACCAACGCCATCATCCGCGAGCACGAAGCCCTGACCCAGCGCTTCGTCCCTCGCAGCGATCTCGTCCTCTTCGTCACCTCCGCCGATCGCCCCTTCACCGAGAGCGAACGCGAGTTCATGTCCCAGATCCGCGAATGGGGCAAGAAAATCATCGTCATCATCAACAAGATCGACCTTCTTCGGGACGACCAGTCCCGCGATCAGGTCGTCGAATTCGTGCGCGAGAACATCGAACGACTGCTCGAATTCACCCCCGAAGTCTTTCCCGTTTCGACGCTGCTCGCCCAGCAGGCGAAAGCCCTCGGCGAGCGCAACCCCATTGAGCGCGACCGGCTCTGGGAAACCAGCCGCTTCGCCGCCCTCGAGGCCTACATCGTCGAAACCCTCGACGAGGAAGGTCGGCTTCGGCTCAAACTCGTCAATCCGCTCGGTATCGCCGAGCACCTCGCCGCCCGTTACCAGCAAGCCACCAACGATCGCCTGCTCGTCCTCGCCGACGACCTAACCACGATCCAGAACATCGAACGCCAGCTCACCCTCTACCGCGAGGATATGAACCGCCAGTTCGCCTATCACCTGACCCGCAGCGAAAACATCATCCACCGCATGAACGCCCGTGGCGACGAATTCTTCGAAGACACGATCCGCCTCGGTCGCATCTTCGATCTCCTCAAAACCGATCGCATCAAAGGCGAGTTCGAGCGCAAGGTCGCCGGCGATACCGAACGCGCCATCGATACCAGCATCGACGAGCTGATCGACTGGATGGTCGAGCAGGATCTCCGCGTCTGGGAAGCCGTCAACGATTACATCGATCGCCGCCGCCTGAACAAGTACGCCGACGATCTGATTGGCGAAGTTGGCGGTCAGTTCCGCTACGATCGCCGCTCCATGCTCGATTCCGTGTCCAAACGCGCCCAGGAAGAAGTCGATCGCTACGACGCCGACGAACACGCCCGCGAACTCTCGCTTGGTGTTCGCAACGCCGTCGCCGCAGTCGGCATTGTCGAAGCCGGGGCGATTGGCCTTGGCGCCCTCGTCGTCGCTGCAGCCAGCACCGCCGCCGTCGATATCACTGGCATTCTCGCCGCCAGCGTCCTCGCCGGTATCGGCCTCTTCGTCCTTCCGGCGAAACGACGCTCCGCCAGAACCAACTTCCGCAAACGATCCGAAGAACTCGAGGAACGCCTGATGCACGTGATGCGCGAGCAATTCGCCCACGAACTTCAGCGCTCCGTCACCCGGATCGAGGACGCAATCTCGCCTTACACCCGATTCGTCCGCTCGTCGCAGGATCTGCTGACCGCCACCGACGAGGATCTGACCACCATGCGCGACGATCTACGCGCCCTGCGCCACCGCATCGACCCCCAATCCCGCCCCGGCCGGACCAGCTGATGAACAACGACATTCCGCCACTCGCACCCGACGACAAACCGTTCGACTTCGACGAGGACGAACCCAAACCACCCTTCTTCCAGTCCGGCTGGTGGGTCGCTATCGCGATCATCCTCGTCATCGGCCTCATCGCCGGTCTCGCCAGCCCCATCTTCGCCTGGTGGTAA
>JBBJOX010000327.1:0-3465 GCA_037724245.1 Thermomicrobiales bacterium
CGGATACGTTGGTCCAGGCAATCGACGGTTCCATCGGCGAGATCAAATGGACCTCGAACATCCCCGCCTATCTCGCCAATCCGGTTGTCGCTGGAACAACCTTGATCGTTCCAACCGTGGATGGGCTTGTCACGATCGATCCCGACGACGGCTCCACGCAGGCAATCCTCGAATACTCGTTCGAATCACCGGAGCCTTACTTTGCGGACAAGGCGACGATTCGAGTCTCAGGTGATCTCGCCTACATTTCGATCGCGACGTTGTCCGGGATCCAGATCCTGATCACCGATGGGGCAGACATTCTTCAAAGTGGTCTGATACCCGCATCTGCAACTTCGGCGGCGTCCTATCCCGTCGCGATGTACGCCTACGACGGACGGCTGCTCGTGCTGCCGCGAGACAGCCCCGTCTACTGGTTCGGACCGGAATCGGAGTCTGCTCCGTCTGCGACACCAGAACCGAACGCCACCCCTGATTCTTAAGAACACATGTCACACTTGCCGTCAGAAGATCTGACGGCAAGTGGCTCGTTCGCGAACTGGACAACGAAGTGGCGAAAATCGAAACCGTAGAAGAGTACTACGGATCGCTGGAATCCCCACTCAGGAAGGTTGCCGAAAAACTCGGCACCGTCATCGATTCTGCGATTCCCGATTGCAAACACGCAATGTGGCACGGTTCACCCGTCTGGAGCTTCGGTCCCGCTCCCGGCAAGCAACCTGTCGCCCTGATCAAGGCCTATCCCAAGTACGTCACCTTCGGACTCTGGCGGGGCCGCGACGTCGATGATCCCAAACAGAAAATCGACACCAAGGGCTCGATGGCCGGTGTCAAATACGCCTCGGTCGAGGAGGTCGACTCCGTCCAATTGACCATCTGGCTCCAGCAAGCCCGCGATCTCGAAGCCGCTGCCGAATAGCCCGCCGTAGATGTCAACCGTCATGTCGAGAATTGACCGACGATTCCTGGTTGCCAAAAGGACCCGAACCGTCATCCCGAGCTTGCGAGGGATCAACCGCCGGACTACAAACCTACTGGCGTCAACAGCTTACCGTCTTGCCACTGATCCCTCGTTCCTCGGGATGACCGTGAAGGCTGAAACATAGTGAAATCTGTGCGAATTGAGTCGTTGCACCAACCCCAACTCGATCCCGAGCCATTGCTTCGACCCTAGTGAACACCAAAACGGGGCGGGATTGCTCCCGCCCCGTTTGCTTCATTTCATGATGACCGGCTATTGGTAAATGATCAGATCCGGCGATGGATCGAGCGCCAGTACCTCGGCCGCGGTCATCAATGGCTCGTCCTGCTTGTAGAACAACTTGATGCCGTTGTACTCGATTGGTTCGTTCGTGTTGACGACGGCGTACGTCTCTTCCTTCATCTCCGGAGATCCGAACCCGTCCATATCGATAATCAGGTCGACACCCTCCATCGGGACGATCTTTTCCTTTTCCTCGATCATCGTGTGATGGAACTGATGCACGATCAGAGACTTCCGCGGCAGGTTGTTGACGGCGGAAAGCTGGGCCAGGTAATTCTGGGCCTCGATCACTTCCTCGGCGGTCACCTGCCCAATATCGATGCCCGGTTGTTCGTCACCGCGCATGTGGAACTCGGGATCGATACCAAGATGCACGTGCGGCTCGATCATCCAGCGCTCGAGACCGATGTAATCCTCGTACGGTTCCTTGAATCCCATCTGCACATCGAGAAAGAGCACCATGTTGTTGGCAGCGGTGAACTCAACATACTCGGTCAGGAAATCGCCACCGGTGTCGGCTATCCAGAGTTCCTCCGGCCCGGGTGAACCCTGCGCGACCGATGCGATCAGCTCAATCCCGAGAATGACAGGCTTCGAAGGATCTGCAGCTTCGTATTCAGCCGCCTGCTCTCGAAGCAGCTCCAGCAACTCTTCCTTTTCGTACTCTCCGAGGATTCCCATGTTCGGGTTTTCCGGAAATCCGTAATAAAGCAGAACACGATTGTCCGGGAAAAGGCCGCCGGTGACTCCGGACGTATCGACGTTCGCAGCCGGCGTCGAAACTGGTGCCTCCGCGGGAGCCTCGGTTGCTTCAGTTTCCTCAACCGCAGCATCGGGAGTCTGATCGGTTTCGTCACCACGGGTGTTGTCGCCTTGCGCTTGCACCGCGAATGGCGATGCCAGCAACAGACCGCCACCGATTCCCGTTTGCAGCATTCGCCGCCGGGAATGATGCCGGTTGAACCCGTGTCCTCGTGGTCTGATCTTCAAACAGTATCTCCCTGCGCATGTATCCGAAAGGTCCTGATCGCCATGCTGTATCAGCGGCGGCCAAGGCGTGTCTCGGTCATTTTACGATATTTGCGCCGGATCGGTTCCACCCGGAAGTTCCGGCACTGCGCGGTATCAGATTACCGGCACCCCAGCCGACTGCGTCAGCGGCACATATGTTTCAAACGCATTGGTGGTGCAGGATCGTTTCGCCATCAGGCACATTTGCGCAGAAAGCAGTCCATTGTCCAGCGTGGCCCGACTCTCTCCGGTGCCGTACAGGATCGCCAAGAAGTCGTGGATCAGTTCGCTGTCGCCACCGTGATGTCCAGCCCCGGTGTCCTCGAGACGATGCCGCTCGACCCGCGCGCTGTGATGGTGATGCACCGTCACTTCGTCGGCGTACCAGTCGAAACTCAGCGTGCCCTTGTAGCCAATCAGCGTCGCACCGCGTTTGGCCGCACCGCGCCGTGGGTAGAAGCACTGGGTATACACCGCGTGCATGCCCGATTCGTACTGCAGGATCGTCGTCGCCGAATCGTGGTTCCCGGTATCGACTGCAAAGCTGCATTGCCATTGCCCGTTCCAGAAGTTCTCGGCCTCGTGCATGTCGTCGATGATGTTCTGCATGTAGAAGAGGTTGTACTGACTCTCGGGGCAGGTGGTCTTCAGCGCACAGTCCTTGCAGTACAACCCGGCCGGCATATCGCCGGTAAACACGTTCTTCGACTCCACCGAAATCATTCGGGCCGGTGGACGGCCGATCAGGTAATTCACGTAGTCGAGATCGTGTGTTGCCTTCTGCAGCCAGAGTCCGCCGGTAAGCGCCTCATTCCGCATCCAGCCATGAAAATAATTCGATCCATAGAACGGAACGTTGTTGATGACCTGGGCGTGCTCAACCGTACCGAGCACCCCACTGTCGGAAATTTCCTTGGCCATCACACAGAGCTTCGACAAGCGGAGCGGAAACGACACTACGACTTTGCTCGAACTGGCAGACCAGGCATCGTAAAGCTGCTGAACCTGTGATTCGTCGATCGCGACTGGCTTTTCGAGGAACATCGGCAATCCGCGCTTCAGCACCTCGATCGCATACGGCGTGTGCATGTGACACTGGGTTCCAATCATCACGCCATCGAGCCCGGCGGTATCGAGCATCACGGTCACATCATCGTAGAACGTCACGTTTGCCAGCTTGTCCGGAAACT
>JBBJOX010000328.1:0-1741 GCA_037724245.1 Thermomicrobiales bacterium
GTCGTCCCAGGGCAAAGGCGCGAGCGGCGGTTCCGGCGACGATTGCGTCAACGGCACAAACCGCGGCACCGGCCGCGTAGCGGGCTGTTTCGAAGGAATCGGGGCCACAGAGGGTGTCGGGATTGATCCAGGCACCACCGGTGCGAGTGATGGACTCGAGTTGCTGGATGAGGGCAGCGCTATGGACACGGAGCATTTGCTCGTTGGTGGCTGGTTGCACAACCGAGAGCGGATGATTGGTCAGCAGTTGGCGTCGCTCGAGTTCCCGGATGACGGCGAGGTAGCGGCGCGGATGTTCCGGGTGCTCGCCCGTTTCGTGACCACGGAATTGATGATCGTGAAGAAGGAGCGATCGAGGTCGGGAGGTGCCCATGCCGGAGGTCAGGAACCGGTTCGGCGAATGCGGGTTGGTGGTGGCAGTGGTTGCTGCGGCCGGGATGTGCGAACTGATCGCGCGTGACCGATCGGGGTGATGTTGGGGGCGGGATCAGGTTGCGGTTGCGGGCGCGGCCCTGCATCGGATCTGGATTGTGGGCGGGAGAGGAAACTGGTTGGACCCATCCAGCCATAGATCAGGGCTCCACCGATTGGCAGGCAGAGAATGACGAGGCCCCAAAGTACCTTGTTGCCACCACGAACCCGGGGTCTGCGAAGCAAGTCGCGGATCCCGTTGGCCATCAACAGATATTGGAGCGAACCAAGCGCGATTATGGCAACCGCACCCAGTGTAGTCGTCAGGTTCATCTGTTCCATCCAGATCTCGCGGAACGTCGCATCCTGAGATGCTGTCCGCACAGACGACTATTGTACGCGTTGCAGGTAGGATTGGCGACAATGCCCAGCCTAACACACCCGTGATGGACGTTAGGAGGAGTGAGGAGTTGCGTGCAACAACACGGAATCAGACAGGTTCGATGAAGTCCTGCACGACGAATCCTGCATCGTCACTGTCGATCACGCGGACCGGATACCAGCGGTAGCCTTCGGCCTCGATCGGTTCACCGGTGACTTCGAGTTCGGTGCCTGGTTCGAGTTCGGCAATCGTCTCGCCGCTGGTTGATGCATCAGGCCGGAGATTCACGATTTCGTTGATGGTGACGACGATGTCACCTGCGGCAATATCGAGCGGATCCGAATCGACCGAGCCGGATTCGGGTGTGGTTTCTGTTGACTCGGCCTCGGAGGTTGCTGATGTCTCACCAACCGTTCCGACGATGATGTATCGCGGATCGCCAACGAGGCTGTTGATCTGGGCGCGAACGTAGACGATGGCCGGCATGTCCGGGTAGGCCGAGCAATCGAAAGCGGCCCACCCTTCGCGGGTGGCTCCGGGCAGGTATTCGCGGCTGGCATCTGGTTCCGGAGCGGTCAGCGCGAGTACGTTATCCCAGGGTTCGCCGTCGGCATCTGTCACCAGAAAAGCATCGTTGGGAAAAACCGAGGGTACGGGATTGAGATTGGTAATGGTCGCCTTGACCGCACGAAAGTATGGCGCGAAACCACTCCCGAGGGCGCGGGTTCGATAGTCAGCGGCATCAAAGACGGCGCCTTCGCGAATCCATTCGGTGACAGTGATATCCCAGCCGCCGGTGCGAACGATTTCGCCGATTTCGACGGCCGTTTCGATCGAGTTACCGGCGTCATCGGGTCCGGTGTCGGCGATACCGAATGTCGGGATTGCCGCGGAGGTGCCAAAGGCAAAGACGGCTTTGGCCCAGTTCCCGCCGAGCAGGGCACTGTC
>JBBJOX010000328.1:1751-3465 GCA_037724245.1 Thermomicrobiales bacterium
TCAAACCAGATCGTCGCTGTCTCGGCGTCGTCGACGAGGAACGGAACGATGCCTTGGAGTGTTTCGCCGGCGGGGACGATTTGCTGCAGGGCGGGATCTGGCACTTCTATAGAAGGAGGACGTCGCAAAATACCATCGCTACCGGTTGCTGCGAAATCGGCGAGGTTGATGACGCGGGATGCGGCGGACGTGTTCTGGACAGTGATTCGGGCCAGCACGTAGGACGTTTCGGGATCGGCACCTGGCAGTTCCGCCACTGGCACATTGGCCGAGTTCTTTTCCTGGAGCATCGCTGTGGCTTGATCACCGATCATGGCCTGGGTGACGGTGATGATCCATGGACCAACTGTGGCCGCGGTGTTGAAGGGAACGAGTTCGGTAGTTGCTGTTTGCGCAAGTAACGTCACGGGAAGTGCGCTCCTGATGAATGCCGGAGAACGATGCAGCGGACCAACGAACGCTGGATGATCGTTTCCCATGGTACCGCTCATCCGGAACTGGTGCGAACTGCCGGCTGGTCTCCCTGCTACCATGAAGTCTGGTGCTTCTGGGCAAGTGGGCGAGGAATTCGATGACGATACCGGTGTTACCTCCAGCCGATCGGGCACAGTTTTCGATTCGCGATACGTTTCTGTACGGACAGCCGTATGAGACGTATCGCTGGTTTCGTGAGCATGATCCGGTTCACTTTGGGGAGGAAACCTGGCCGCAAGGGAAACCTTCGGTCAGCCTGTTTCGCTTCGCCGACGTGATGTCGGTGCTGCGGAATCCGAATGTGGGGGTCGAATCCAGACACCTGGCAGCGGAGGTGCAGCCGGAACTTGCCGATACGCAGGAGATAACGCCATTGGCCGCGGTGATGCGGAACTTCATGCTGTTCCGGGATCCTCCCGATCACACGCGATTGCGTCGCGTCGCGAACATGGCGTTTACCCCGAAGAATGTGGCGAAGCTCCGTCCTGATATCGAGCGGATTGCGACCGATCTGATTGCCCAGATTCGATCGTAGGATCAGCCCATCGATCTGATCGAGCAATTCACTTATCCGTTGCCTGTGATGGTGATTGGCAAGATTCTGGGCGTGCCGGAAGTTGATCTGCCGAAGTTCCGTGAGTGGGCCGGGGTGCTGGCTGCGGCGATCGATTTTCAGTTCGAGGAAGTGGAGGGGCTAGCCGAATCTCAGGCCAGATCGGCGGTGGAACTCTACACCTATCTGGCGCATATCGTTGCGGTCCGGCGCAAGGATCCGCAGGACGATCTGATTTCGACGATGATCCATGCCGAGACGGAAGAGGGTCGGATGTCGGAGGATGAGCTGGTCGCAACGGCGATCCTGCTGCTTTTCGCCGGTCATGAAACCACGACCAATCTCATTGGCAACGGGGTTATGGCACTGCTTCGGCAGCCGGATCAGTGGAAAAGACTGGTGGACGATCCCGGTCTCGCCGCGAGCGCAACCGAGGAGCTGCTGCGCTTCGAGAGTCCAGTGCAGTTGACCACCCGATCGACGTTTGCCGATGTCGTAGTCGATGGAGTGACGATCGAGCGGGGCACGGAAGTCTATTTCCTGCTTGGTTCGGCGAATCGCGATGAGGCGGTATTCACCGAGCCGGATCGGGTGGATATTACGCGCGATGTTCGGCGAACGATGGCGTTCGGGATCGGTATTCACTTCTGTCTCGGTTCGGCACTGGCGAGACTCGAGGGCGAGATC
>JBBJOX010000329.1:0-3463 GCA_037724245.1 Thermomicrobiales bacterium
CATCGTTCCAGCGCCAGCCGACGATCAATCCGCAGGAAACCATCACGATCAACTGAGCCGAGGAATACATCATATCGGCGATGGCCCGGCCAAGCACGACCGCAGATGGGGCCATCGGCATCGAACGGAAGCGATCGGTGACGCCTTTCGCAGAATCGGTGTGCATCGCAATCGCCGTTGTTTCGACGCCAAACATCATGGTCAGGGCAAACATTCCGGGCATCAGAAAGGCGGTGTAGTTTCCGCCCCCTGGAATCTGAATCGACCCGCCGTAGATATAGGCATTCATCAGCACCATCATGATCGGAAAGAGCAGTCCGATGACAATGGCGCCTGGCTGGCGCACCCATTGCTGAAGCGCACGAACCGTGATCGACCAGCCATCGGCCAAAGTCCAGCGAATGCCTGACGACCCCGATGGAAACGAATGAGGCACCGTACTCATGCTGCCACCTCTGCTTCACGCTCACCTGCAGAGTCGCCGGTCAAATTCAGAAACACTTCGTCGAGGGTCGGTCGGCGCAGGCCAAGATCCTCGATCTGGATCTCGGCACGCATGACTGCCGCGAATACATCGGTTAATGCGGTCGCAGTTCCAGACACCGGGCAACTGATTCGTCGGGCGATCGTGTCCACTTCTGGCTTTCCACCAACCACCCGCCCGACCAGTTCGTTCAATCGAAGCAGATCGCCGGACCGGGCCGCGACGACCTCGATACGATCGCCACCAATCTGCGATTTGAGAACGTTGGGAGATCCTTCGGCAATCACCTGTCCTCGATTGATCACGGAAATCGAATCGGCGAGTTGATCCGCTTCTTCCAAGTACTGCGTTGTCAGCAGCACGGTAGTTCCGTTACGAACCAGTTCGCGAACCGAATCCCACACCTCGATCCGGCTTCGCGGATCGAGCCCAGTCGTCGGCTCATCGAGAAACAGGACTGGTGGTGCCATGATCAGGCTGGCCGCCAGATCGAGTCGACGCCGCATTCCGCCTGAGTACTGCTTCACCGTTCTGCTGGCGGCCTCGGTCAGTCCGAACTGGTGCAGCAGCTCATCTGCGCGTTGCTTCGCCTTGGTCGTCGAGAGGTGAAAGAGCCTGCCGAACAGGATCAGGTTCTGGCGCCCACTGAGAACCTCGTCGACCGCCGCACTCTGGCCAACCAGACCGATGCGGCGACGCACATTCTGGGGCTGTCGTCCGATATCGAATCCGGCAACCTGGGCTGAGCCACTATCCGCCTGCAGCAGGGTCGTCAGGATTCTGACCGCGGTCGATTTACCGGCACCGTTGGGACCGAGAAGCCCATGGACCGAACCAAAGGGAACCGCCAGATTGAAACCATCGAGAGCCGGCTTTGCCTTTCCGTATTGCTTTCGCAGGTCGACCGCAGTGACAGCCTGCGTGAGATCGATCACCGACACATCCTTTCGCATAGCGCCCCCGAATTGGTACGACGTACATTGTACGGTACACTGTACGCCAATGTCAATCCCCTTGCATTGACGAGCTACATTTTGGGACGATAGAAGCAGTCCAGGAACGTCAGAGAGCACGCGTCGTCCTCATGAATCGAGCCACCTGTTTTGAGCTCCGACCTGCGGAACTCCCCACCGTACGGTGTATGCTCAAGCGATTACCAACCTCGTGCAGGAAGGAGGAAGCGGAATTCGATGGAACACAGTGGAAAAGGCGATCCGGCCAAAAGCATCGCCCTGCTCTGGCGCAAACGCGGCGAATCGATGCCGATCGGACGATCGGGATTGACCGTCGATTCGATCGTCGATGCGGCGATCGAACTGGCCGACGAGACGAGTCTGGCCGAACTCTCGATGCGCGCAATTGCCAAACGATTGGGTGTCGGCGTCATGTCGCTCTATACCCACATCCCCGGTAAGAACGAGCTGATCGATTTGATGGTGGACACCGTCTCCGGTGAAGTGGCCATCCCGATCAGGACGGACCGTGGCTGGCGCAGCGACATCGAAGACGTCGTAGCCAACTACCGTCGCCTCTGCCTGCGCCATCGATGGCTCGTCTACATCATCGAAACCCGACCGGTGATTGGTCCCAACACGCTGGCCGCCTGGAATGTTCTGTTGACGCCTCTGGATGGAATCGGCCTGACGGAAGTTGAAATGGACCGGATCACCAGCCTGCTCGGTGGATTCGTGACGACCTCGGCCCGGCGCGAAATCGAACTGGCCAACGTGGAACGTGTCACCGGCGAGTCACTTAATTCCTGGTGGATGTCGAACGAGGCACTTCTGACACGGGTCATGGATACCAGCACCACGCCAGTGGCCGAGCGAGTTGGCAACGTGGTTCAGGAGGGCGATCTCGATCAGGACAACTTACGCACCGGCTTCGCCTTCCAGCTCGATCTCCTCCTCAACGGCATCGAACTCCTCATCAATACACGCACAGCAGCACTGTAACCGCTACCTTTAGCCGCTGACCGATCAGCGTGTTCAGGAATGGGCGAGGCGGGATTTGGAGATGTCGTCGGTCCAGTAGCCGAGGTTGGTCAGCAACAACCGGATCTGGTCGAGAGAATTCTGGTCCGACAACTCGCCGAGCGCGTTGAACTTGTCCGCAGCAAAGGTGACATACACCTCCGGTTCGGGCAGCGGATAGGCACCGAGTTGCAACAGAATCTGCCTGAGATGCAACTGGGCTCGCATCGTTCCCGAGCGTCCGGCCGACGCCCCGGCGATCGCGACCGGCGTCCGGCGGAGTGCTGATCGGCCGGAGGGCCGGGACGCCCAATCCAGCGCGTTCTTGAGAATTCCGGGAATCGAATAGCTGTACTCAGGCGTAAAGATGATCAGCGCATCCGCTCGCTCCAGCTGCTGCTTGAAGGTGCGGACAGCTGGAGGATCTCCCGGTCGTTCGACATCCTCGTTGAAAAACGGCAACTGATCGATCGCAACCTCGTACAGATGCATGGATTCCGGTGCGACCAGCATGGATGTTCGCAGCAGGCCACGGTTGTAGGATCCGCGGCGGAGACTTCCGACAATCGCGGCCACATTTATTCGTGCATCGGACACGCGTTGTCCTTCCAATCTTCAATCTGACGATTCTGGAAATCGGATCCAACCGGACCGTCGTTCGTGGGAAACGGGCACCCGCAAGGATGCCCGCACCTGTTTTGCACAAATCGCGCCAGTGGATTGGTATCGGTACCATGATCAGGTCTGCATCAGCCGACGCAGCACTGTCGGCAGGATCCCGCCCTCACGGTAGTAGACGACATCAACTGGACTATCGATTCGCATGATCGTCTCGAACTCATCAACCGTGCCATCGGTTCGGGTGGCCCGAACCGGCATGGTCGCCCGAGGCGCGAGCGTTGCGTCGATATTGGAAATCTCGAAGATTTCCTCGCCGGTCAACCCCAGCGAATCCGCATTCTCTCCCGCCTTGTACTGCAGCGGCAGGATTCCCATTCCCACAAGA
>JBBJOX010000330.1:0-3459 GCA_037724245.1 Thermomicrobiales bacterium
TGATTCTGCAAGCCCTGATACAAATTGCTCTGTATCTCCCACGAACCAGGATCAAATTTGATCAACAGCAAATGGTTCAGGATGCGATTCTTATGCGGCTGCAGGAGATCGGCGAAAATCTTGTACGAATCCGCCAAATCGATGAAGAGTGGTTTGTCGAACGCGGCGACGAATCCTGGGACAAGTTCATAGGGCTACGGAATATCATCTCTCATGGGTACCACTTGATTGATGCGGACCAGATTTGGCAGATCGTCACTGAAGAACTGCCGAAATTCGAGATTCATATTCGCGACCTCACTTTGGAATTCGAATGAACCAGATGCTTAGGCAAAACAATAGGGTCGCACTAGGTCTGTGACCTGAAGCCTGCGGCGCTCAAATCTGGCAGAGACAAGCTCTGCGCCTACCGTTGAACCTTGGATCCGGTCTTGAGTCCATGTGCCAGCGTCGAAAGCATCTGACGATAGATTACGAGAAGACTTCGCGGAGGATGGTGTATTCGGTGTCGAGGTTGGTCCACTCGTCGTCGCTCGGACCATCGTAGATCAGGGCGAGTGGGCCCGTGTAGTTGATGTCTTTCAGGATCTGGAGCGACTGCCTGAAGTCGTCGGCGTCGGGATTGGCACCGGTGAAATGGCATTTGGCGTGACAGGTTTCGGCGAACGGCGCGATCCGGGCCAGTTCGTCGTACTTGCCAGGACCAGACCAGTTACCGAGATCGATCATCAGGCCAACGTTGTCGCCAGTGGCTTCGAGGACTGACAGCACGGAATCGGCATCCGGCATCATGCCCAGCCAGTTTTCGGTGACGAGCCGAATCCCTGGATTCGCTTCGGCCAGGCGGGCCAGTCGGACCGCGCTGTCGGCGAGTTTCTCCGGTGTCGGTGCCGATCGGCCGGCGCCGACCCGGGCGCGTTTGGCACCGAGGGTATGAGCCACCTGAAGCCACTCTCCAATCCAGACTTCGGCGCGGTCGGCTTGCCCGGGATCGGAGAGATCACCATCGTCGATCAGAAGTGCATCGAGTCCGATCTGGTGTTCCGCAAACGCAGCTCGGAGTTGCTGCAGATAGTCGGGCGTGGTCGATGGTAGATGGAAGTGACAGAGATGAAGTGTGTCGTACCCGCGCTGTTCGAGTTCGGCTGGCAGATCGAGTAACGCCAACGCCGAAGGATCGGGACTCGCCACCGGTGCGACTCCGCCATTCGCGTTCGAAGTCGGTGACTTGAACTTGCCAAGTGTTCGATGAAGTGACCACGTGGAAACGGCGCGCTTGGGCATTGGGTTCCTCCGGTTGGTGCATGGTTATTCGATGCCTGCAAGGATACCGCCACTTCAACCGTTGCCAAGACTGGTACCGACGAGTCTGGTCGGCAAAAATGGCTCTGGGCCCGCAACGTGTCCCGACTATCCGATGTACTCAGCCAGCGATGGGGGCATTGGTCGACTGATGGCGTTGAGATAGACGACGAATTTGCCGAAGTAAATGAAGAGCGCCTGATTGTAAACCTGCAGATGCATGTCAACAGGCATCGCGCCGCCGCCAGGTCGTTCGATCTGGCGGAGGATCGATTCGTCAGTCAGTTCAGTGAGGGTCGATTCAAGTTCGGAATCGAGTTGAGAGAACCATAACTGCAAGGTTTCTACACTGGTCGAGATGCCGCCCTCGCTCGGTTCCTGATCCCATTCGAGCAAGAAGTCGTGGAACGATGACGTATAAGCCCGGGTGAGATCGCCCATGCTTACGAGAAGTTCGCCGAGAGCGGGTTTGCTGCCACCCGGAGTGACGCTGAGGTCCTGATTGTTCAATGATTCGAGGAGTTCGGAACGGAGGCCGTTCATCGCCTGAATCCAGCTCCATTGCATCTCGAGTGCAGCGTGCACGTTGGTCAACCTCCTGAGTTGCGCCCGGGCGCAGAGTTTGTATCTCCCTTCCAGCATAGAAGGGATTGGCCGAGCGTCCATAAGCCGGATCGTTCCGAGGAATTTCAGGTGGTCCCGCGTTCGATGATCTGGACGAATCCGCAATCTGCGATTCTTGGGGAGCACTGATACTCGTTGGCGTGATCGAATCTTCTACCCCGGATGCTGAAAGACATGAGCCGAATGCCAACATGGACAATCGACGATATCCCCTCGCAGCACGGCCGAACCGCAATCGTTACCGGTGGCACCGAAGGCGTCGGATTCGAGATTGCCCGGGCGCTGCTCAACGCCGGCGGTCGCGTGATCGTGGCAGCGCGCGATCCGGGAAAAGGGGCCAGGGCGGTCAACCGGATCGGAGCGGGAACTGCGATCGAAAACGTTCGGTTCGAGGTGCTCGATCTCGCCGATCGCTCGTCGATCATTGCGTTCGCGGATCGAACTCGGGTCCAGCTCGATACCGTGGACCTGCTGATCAACAATGCCGGGATCATGGCACCTGCGCGTCGGCGGACCACCGTCGATGGATTCGAGCTTCAGTTCGGTCTCAACGTGCTTGGACACTTTCTGCTGACGGGTCTCCTGCTGCCATTGTTGCGGGCGGGCAGCGATTCGCGCGTCGTGACACTGAGCAGTATCGCCAGCCGCGACGGCATGATCGATTTCGACGATTTGCAATCGACCCGGCGGTATCGGCCGATGACGGCCTATGCGCAATCGAAACTGGGAAATCTGATGTTTGCACTCGAACTCGAGCGCCGAAGTGTGGACGCTGGTTGGGGTATCGAGAGTTATGCAGTGCACCCTGGTTTGGCGCGGACAAACCTCTTTGCGGCCGGTCCTGGTTCGATCAGTTCGTTGGCGCTTATCCGCCGCGTGATGGGTCCGCTTGTATTCCAGTCGGCGGCCAAAGGTGCGCTCTCAACGCTCTTTGCCGCAACCTCCGAAGTAGCGGTACCAGGCAGCTATTACGGACCGCGCCGTCTGGGCGAGATCCGCGGACCGGTCGGGCTGGCGAAAGTTCCTGTTCAGGCGCTGGACCCTGATGTTTCGGCTCGCCTTTGGACTGTCGCCGAGGAACTGACCGGATTCACCTGGCAGCGGGCGAGCCATAGTCCAGTATAGAACCGCCTTCCAATTCCTTTCGAACAGGCAATTTCCCGATCCCGACGCTGAGTCAGTTGGGCGTTTTCCTCGATAAGATGATGCGGGATTCGTGACAGACTGTACGTCGAGGGAGATAGTCGCCAGAAAGCAGACATACTCAACAGAAGCATCGAATCGACCACGCCGGTTGTGAACAAAGACAGGCCCGAACAACAATGACGTCTTCAATTTCAGCGGATCGTCGTGAGCCGCAATCCTACTGGCATGCAACCAGCGCCGCTCCGATTCCGAACGATTCACTTCCCGATCACTGCGATGTTGTGGTTATTGGCGGCGGTCTGCTTGGATGCTGGACTGCCTACTGGCTGGCACGATCCGGAGTAGCAGTAACCGTGCTCGAGCGAACTGCTATCAGCTGGGGCGCAA
>JBBJOX010000331.1:0-3428 GCA_037724245.1 Thermomicrobiales bacterium
ACGCCATCGTCGCCAGGGCCGCTGCCGAGATTTCGTACTTCAAGGCGTCACCGTTCAGGAACCGCTCGACTTCATCGACCATTGCCCGCCCCTGGCGCAAATATGTGTCGACCGTCTGCCCGGCGGCGTGTGGCGAGAGGAAGATGTTGTTCAGCTTCCGCAACGGACTCTCCGCCTCAAGTGGTTCCTGCGCGAAGACATCGAGTACCGCGAAGATCCGGTTCTTCAACAACTCTTCGTAGAGTTCGTTTTCCTTGACCAGCGCCCCGCGTGACATGTTGATCAGCAACGCGCCATCGCGCAGCATTGCCAGACGCCGCCGGTCGACGATGCCGATCGTGTCCGGCAGCGCCGGGGCGTGCAGGGAGACGATGTCCGATTTCGCAAAGATGTCATCCAGCTCCACCTTGGTTACACCAAGTTCCGTTGCCTTCTCCTCGCTCAGGAATGGATCCGAGACCAGCATCGTCGCACCGAACGCCTGGAAGCGTGAGATCACGGTCCGCCCGACGTGCCCGGTGCCAACGATGCCGACGGTTTGCTCACCGAGCAGTCGACCCGGGTGGTCGTGGCGGATTTCGAGCCAGCCGGTACCGGTTTTCATCCGATCGTCCATCTGATCGAGCGCGCGCAGGTGACGTAGCGTCTGCCCGATCACGAGTTCGGCCACGGCATCGGCAATGATCGCCGCCGCGTGCGTCACCCGAAATCCACCCTCGACCGCTTCGGCTGGAACCAGTTTGTGGATCGAACCGGCTGTGTGTGCAACCAGTCCGAGCGACGGGTTGGTAGCCAGAATCTCCTCTGTCAGCGACGGTGTTCCCCAGCCGGAAATTACCGCCTGCACACCTTCGAGCAGGGTTGGCAGATCGGCACTGGTTGGTTTGCCATCGGCGGCGGAGATGATCTCGGCGAATCCGGCCAGCCTCGATTCGGCCGCGGCATCGAGGATACGAGCGCGCATTGGATCGGGGATCAGGACGGCAACTTTGGGAAGGGTCATGGAAATCAACTCTCGCTATTTCAAACCGGTCGTGGCGATACCGCGCACGAAATATTTCTGGAAGAAGAGGAAAACCGCGACGGTCGGCACGATCGCCAGCGTCGCTCCAGCCAGCAGTTCCGGCAGACCACCGGTCGGTGTCTGCAGCGTCGCCAGGCCGACGGGCAGGGTGCGCATGCTCGATTGCGTGGTCACGATCAGTGGATAGAGGAAGTCGTTCCAGTAATTGAGAAACTGCAGGGTACCGAGCGTCGCGATTGCCGGCGTCAGCATCGGCAGCACGATCTGCCAGTAGATCTGGAATTCCGATGCTCCGTCCATTCTCGCCGCTTCCTCATAGTCCTTCGGTAACCCCTGCAGATACTGGCGGATCATGAAGATACCGAAGGCACTGGTTACACCCGGCAGAATCAGTGCCTGATAGGTATTCACCCAGCCGATTTCGGCGAGCAGCATGTACTGCGGAATCAGCGTCACTTCACCCGGAATCATCAGCATCGCCAGAAACGCCCAGAACAGGACACTCCGTCCGGGAAACGACATTCGGGCAAAGGCATAACCCGCCGTGGTCGATGTTGCTATGGCAATCAGGGTTCCGGTTGTCGCAACGAAGAGGCTGTTCCAGAACCAGCGCAGAATCTGCGAATGCTCGAGCAGCGATCGATAATTTCCTAGTGTCGGTGAACTCGGAATCCAGTCGATCGGGAAGGATGCAGCCCGACTTCCGGACTGGAACGAAACCGAGATCATGGCGACGAACGGCGCAATCATCAGCACTGCGATTGCAGACAGGATCAGGTACGATCCGCCGATCCGGATCACCTTGCCACCGATCGTCAGCGTGCGCGACGGGGTTTCGACGATATACCCGGCTTCTGGTTCCCTAGTAGACATCTTCGTCGCCCTTCAGCACACGGCGCTGGATCAGCGTCACCACCAGAATGATCAGGAAGAGCACGAACGCGATCGTCGCCCCGTATCCCATCTGGTATTGGTCGAATGCCTTGAGATAGGTGTAATAAACGAGCGTGGTTGATCCGTAGTACGGACCGCCCCCAGTCATGACAAAGGCGGCATCGAACATCTGAAACGATCCAATCGTCGTCAGAATCGTCGCCAGTACCAGGACGGGTTTCAGCAATGGCAGCGTGATGTTGAAGAAAATCCTCATGCGTCCAGCGCCATCGAGCCGGGCTGCTTCCTCCAGTTCTGGCGGAATCGATTGCAATCCGGCCAGCAGAATCAGCATGTTGAAGCCAACATGTTTCCAGATCGCCATGACCGCGATCGAGGGCAGCACCAGATCGAGATCGGTCAGCCAGCGTTGCGGTGTCAATCCGAAATCGGCGAGGAATCCGTTGAGAATCCCCCGTGGCTGATAGAGCCAGCGCCAGACAATCGCGACCAGCGCACCGGATGTGACGACCGGGATGAAATAGGCCAGCCGGAAGAACTTCATGCCGCGCAATTGCTGGTTCAGCAGAACTGCCAGCAACAGCGCGAGGATGATATCTGGCGGGACAGCAAATATCGTGTACTTGACCGTGTTCCAAAGGGCTTTCCAGAAAATCTCGTCTTGCGCCAGTTGTTCGAAGTTCCGCGTGCCGACGAACTCTGGATCGTCGACCATGGTCCAGTTGAACATTGACAGGATGAGACTGAAGACAGCTGGACCATGGCGAAAGATCAGGAACAGGATCAGGCTCGGCGCCAGAAACGCATAGGCGATCGCCGTCTGGCTGCCGACCCGGCGGCTCTTGCGCTGCCTGGTGGACGTGGTGGTGATGTCAGGTAGGTTCGGTTGCGCAAGAGCCATAGCGGTTATCCCTGTGCGAAGAGTTCGGTGACCGCGGCGGCGGCATCGTCGAGCGCCTGTTGCGGATCCTTCTCACCGATGATGGCGGCCTGGATTTCCGGAACCACCAGTGGCATCAGATCGCGTCCATACTTGTGCTTCTGCTCGCCAAAGATGAACGGAAGGTTTTCAGCCAAGGCGGCGATCTCGGCATCCTCGGCGAAAATGCCTTCGCGTGCTGCGGTCGCCGCCGGGAATGTACCGGCCAGTTCGCCGTGCCGCTTCGCGTTTTCAGGTCGGGCCAGGAACTCGAGGAGCAACCCTGCCGCTTCCTTGTTCGATGAGTTCTCGGATAGCGCCCACGAGCGCATGCCACCGAAGCCCCACTTCTCCTTGTTGGTCAGGATCGGGCTGACGGCGTAGTTCATGTCCGGATTGTTATTCCGCAACTCGAGCATGCCGTTGACGAACATGTTGTTCGAAAGTGCCTGCGAGCCAAGCGTGAACGGATCCTGCCCGCTGTCGATCGGTTGCAGATACGCCTGGTCGGCCCACTCCTTCTCGAACAGTTCGACGATGAAACTCAGCGTTTCGACGCCTTCTGCACTGTTGAAGGTTGCGCTCATGCCA
>JBBJOX010000332.1:0-3424 GCA_037724245.1 Thermomicrobiales bacterium
TCCAGCTGTTCTTCTGTCACGACGACCTCACCCCAACTCAACCTGACACGATCAGGGAAGCATACTCAACTCTTCATCAGAAGAGTGTTCCCAATCGAGATCGGCAATCGCCCGGACCAGCTTCTGCAGTGTAACCAGCGTCCAGGGCTGGGTTCGAGGGTCCGCTTCGATCTCGGCCGGCGTCAGCCATGCAACGCTGGCAACCTCACCGGGCGAGACAATTGTCGGGTCCCCGGTTTCGTACCGGGCCAGCATCACGATATCAAGCACGGGATCGCTCCCGATACCAAACGACTTGCTTTCGACGAAGTGCCACGGGCCGCCCACGATTAGCCCGACTTCCTCGGCGAGTTCCCGGCACGCAGTGTGTTCGACAGTGTTGGCTTCCTCGCCATTCCAGTCGGCCTTGCCACCGGGAAAGGCCAGCCAGCCGGCTCCAAAGGACTCTTCCGGGCCGCGTTCGATCACGAGGAATCGCCCTTGGCGCCAGATCACCGCCTCGACATTGACAAAGAATCGGCTCACACGGATCTCCCCCGATGTCGTCCACCCACCAGTTCAACGCGGTGAGTGTATCGCAGGGTAATTCCAACTGCTGGGATCGGAATACAAAGTTATAATCCCGAGTACATTGATATGTTATGGCGTTGAATACTGAGTAGCATTGTCAGATATGCCGCAATTGCAGTTAAGCCTCATTAATGATAACATTGGGATGTTCCTCTGCGGAGGGCTGATTATCAGGTATCAGGAAAGGGGCCACCAATGGTCCAGGTCGTTCAACTTCACAGCGGACAATGCGGTTTGTGTCAGCATTTTGGCGAGCACCACGCATCCGAACTGCAGATCATTCAAATACGACGCAACAAGGCAGCTCCCGAGGATCTGGTTGAGCAGTGCGCATTGCCAGACAATGCCGTTTTGCATTTGAAGGTCACTCCGATCAGTGGATGCGCCGGATTCGAAGCTGCTGACGAGCCTCAGGCCTGACGATCGCGCTTCTCCCAACAGTCACGTGAACACCGCCCGGATGGTTTCAATCCGGGCGGTGTCGTGTTCCCGGTTCGATTGCCCGTGAACGCCTGGGAATTCCTGGCCGGGTTGGTATTGGCTTCGCCGGGGGATGCTTCCTTCGTCAGCATGACGAAAAGGATGGTCGTCAATCATCCCGTGCAATCACACGGTAGGCGCAGAGCTTGTCTCTGCCGGAGTTTGCGGACGCGGTGCAGGGCAACCACGAGGGTTGCACTACCGTGTGATCGCAGTTTGCGCCAGTTATGGCGAGTCTGGTGAACGTCAGGAATCGGCCAGGCGGGCGGCGCGGGTGTCGAGGTAGCGTTGTTCGGGGAGGCTGGTGGTTTTCCTCGCGGCGCTGCGGTAGGCGGTGATCGCTCCGGGAATGTCGCCGGACATCTCCAGCAGATGCGCCCGCACCGCCTCCAGCCGATGCGTGGTCGCCATGCGCGGATCGGCGGAGACGGTGGCGAGCAGATCGAGACCCGCCGCCGCGCCCTCCACCATCGCCACAGCCACAGCCCGGTTCAGCGTCACCACCGGACTCGGTGCCATACGCTCCAGCACGTTGTAGAGCTGCAGAATTTGCGGCCAGTCGACGTGATCGGCCTCGATTGCCTCGTCGTGTACGGCGGCGATCGCGGCCTGGATCTGATACGGCCCAACCTGCGAAATCGCCAGCGACGCGGAGATCAGGGCGACACCCTCCTCGATCAGTGGCCGTTGCCATTGCGCCCGGTTTTGCTCGGCGAGAGGGATCAGCGAACCGTCGGGTCCGGTCCGGGCATCGCGACGGGCATCGGTCAGCAGCATCAAGGCGAGGAGGCCGGTGATTTCGCCATGATCGGGCATCTGCATATGCAGACTCCGGGTCAGCCGGATCGCCTCGGACGAGAGTTCGACCTTGCTCAGGTCAGGACCGGTTGTCGCGGTGTAGCCTTCATTGAAGATGAGATAGAGCACATGCAGCACCGCTGCCAGCCGCTGGCCGTAGGAGTCGGAGTCCGGGAGTTCGAAGTGGGCACCGGCGGTCTGGATCGTTGCCTTGGCGCGGCTGATCCGCTGCGCCATCGTCGCTTCCGGAACGAGGAAGGCGTTGGCGATCTGCCCTGTCGTCAATCCGCCAACTGCACGCAAGGTCAGGGCGATTTGCGACGATGCGGTCAGCGAGGGATGGCAGCACATGAAGAGAATGCGCAGCGAATCATCGTCCTCGCCACCGCGTTCGGTTTCGGGAGAGGGTGCCGTCAATTCCTCACGGGGCAGGAGATCGGTGGCCGATTGCTCGCGACGGCGGCGAGCCGAATCGCTGCGCCACTGATCAGTCAGTCGACGGCTGGCGACGGTGATCAGCCAGCCGTAGGGGTTGGTCGGGATGCCATCGTCTGGCCAGCGCATGGCGGCGGTCACCAGCGCTTCCTGCACGGCATCCTCGGCCGTATCGAAATCGCCATATCGACGAACCAGCGTTCCCAGCACGCGCGGAGCAAGCTGGCGAAGCTGGTCGTCGATCGGGGACGTCATGCCTCGCCGGACCATTCAAAGACGGGACGGATTTCGCAGCTGTCGTATTCGAGACCAGGGAACGTGGACACGATCGCGACGGCGCGCTCCATCGATTCGCAGTCGAGCAGGAAGTAGCCGGCCAGTTGCTCCCGGGTTTCGATGAACGGGCCATCGGTGACGATCAGTTTGCCACCGCGGCGGTTGATCGTTTTCGCTGTTTTCGGATCGGCCAGGGCCGTTCCCTCACCCACTTCATTCGACCCTTCCAGCGCCTTGTTCGATGCCTCTTCTTCCGCCTTCAATCGGGCGCGGTCTTCGTCTGTCTTGACCTCGGCGTTATAGAGGTGCGTCGGGTGGTTCCACGTTGCCGGGTTCGAATAAAAGAGCAGAATGTATTTCATGTGAGTCTCCAACTGTTCGAGCGGTCGCCTGACCCCTCCATGAAGAGAGATCGGTACCGCGAGGGTCTTCTCTACATTTTTGTATCGGCCGGTTATCTGGACGTATCGGTGAGCCGGAGAAAATCGCGTACGCCGAGCTGTTTCAGGAAAAAGACGACCGGTGCCGGCAGCCCGACCGAGGCAGGTTCAGCTTCGAACAGCACCGGGTCGTTCAGTTCGTATCGCTGTTGGCGCACCGTGATCGCGGTCGAACCTGCTGCCAGAACATTGCGCACCCAGTCCGTTTTTGGTCCGTAGGTCAGTGCGATCACGACTCCGTCCGTTTTACGGAAGGCCATGATCGGAATCGTCCGCCGTTTGCCGGAGCGTCGCCCGGTGTGCTCGAGCACTGCCAGCGGTCCGATCTTCCCGGCGAGGAGACCGAGGACAGGGTTCGCAATATAGCGATTGGATTTCGCAATCCATTGGGAAAAGGGCATCTGGAAAACCGATCTGGAGACGAG
>JBBJOX010000333.1:0-3415 GCA_037724245.1 Thermomicrobiales bacterium
TCCCGATGGTGACGGACTCGCCTGTGCCAGTCCTGAGGATGGCGACTATTCCGGTGGACCATCGGCTGGCCCTAAAGAAGAAGCAGAGACAGGTTCTGTAGTTCCGGTTGCCGACCCGGAAGAAGCAACGGAGACAGAATCTGTAGGATCGGTGACCGAACCGGATGGCACCCTGATCGCCGCGCTTCCTGTGACTGGTTCGGGACAACAATGACCAAAAGACGCAAGCTACGGGCTGGGCGTTTTGCTCCCAGCCAGCCTGATTATCGCTGCACGGTCGGGTAAACGTCTGCTGCGTAGATTAGAACAATCGCCAATGTCAACCGAGCCACGTTTTCAAATGGGTGGCTCGGTTTTTCGTTGCCGAAATTGTTCAATCCCGGTTGCCGACTGAAAGAGGCCACTTAGGTGAAGTCTGAAAAGGACGGTTCGTTCGGTTTTCATACAGCTCATGGCGTCGTCCAAGTCGATGAAATCAACTCGAGTCAAGAATACGTAAGGAATTGCAAGGTGCGCGGAAACTCGAGGGAACCAGGGTTACTGGATCGTTTAACACATATTGCCGAGAGTTTAGCGACCGGAAGCGGGAGTCACGCTGGTCCGGTCGAATCCCTTCAGCACGCAAACAATGCGCCATCAGTGTACGTTCGGCGCAAGCTACATGCCGCAGGTGCGAACCAAAAAATTATTCGCTTTCGGAAGATTCGGTCGCGCGATGAACCGAGCCTACTCTGCCACCAACGAGGCCAAGGTCAGCAGCATGAGTTGGGTGGCGCTGACCGTGTTCGGGATGGACATGTTTTCGATCACATCGTCACTTGTGTGGTGATTTGGCGAGGTACCGAACAGTTCGCGTGTGATCAGGACCGATTCCAGACCCTCATCCCGCAACCGGTTATCGTCGGCGACGATGTTCGGATTGATTCGTGCCTCGATGTTCTGACCCAGTCCATAATTCTCGTTGACGCGAATCATCAGCGCCATCATCCATTCCGATTCCGAATCAGAATTGAGCCAAAAATGCCGACCATTGCGATCCGATCCCACCGCATCCAGATTGAAGATGCCTTCGTAGGGAACACCGGCAGCAACCGCGTTTCGGGCGAACACTCGTGAGCCGATAATTCCGGTCTCCTCGGCGTTGACGAAGATGATGTGAACACCGAACTGAAGATCGTACTGACCCAGAACCCGCGCGATCTCGAGCGCACCAGCAACTCCGGTCGCGTTGTCGTCGGCTCCCGGTGCCACCGAAAACTGCTCCGACATCGAGTCGAAATGGGCCATCACACCGTAAATCGCGCTATCGTCGCGTCCCGGTAACTCGGCAATTACGTTCGACGCGAGTGTGCCCTCCGGCGTGATGAAATCCTCGTAACGAACCGTGAATCCGTAGGATTCCAGCCGTGTGTACAAATACTCGGCGCTCATCACGTTACCCGGCTGCAGGTACTGGCGAGAACCGATTCCGGTTCCATCGGTGGAACTCGTTGCCTGAAGTTCAACGATCGAGTTGGTGATTTCGTCCGTGCTCACCTCAGCTGCCAATCCGCCGATCTGATCAGTCGTGAGCACCGGAACATTACCATCGGGAACGTTCTCGACTGACGTGGGAACCGCGGGTGCAAACTTGAGAATGTCGACGCCAGCTCCGGTTATCCCCTGGACCTGGGCCGGAATCTCGGCGACTTCGACGATGGCACTTCTGTCGACACTGTCGACGATGTCGCCGAATCCACCCAATACCGAAAAATCGGTCTGGCCCTCAGGTAACGTCGCGATGTAGAAGTTGAGTGTTTCTGGACTGTCCCGAATCACAGTGACGGCTTCACCCTGAACATCCAGCATCGCGATCAGGTCGCGACTGGATACGACCCAGATCCAATCACCTGCCTGATGGGAAGGTCGGTATCCAGACTGTTCGATGACTTCATAGGCTGGTTCCGAGGCGGCGATCCGTACGAGGCATGATGATTCGCACTGCATCGCGAGGTCGGATTGGTTCGGATCGGACGTTGGCTCAGTTGTTGGCTCGGCAGTATTCGTTGGCAGGACTTCGGTCGAGGCTGTCGGAACTGGAGGCTCAGTAGACTGTACGACCACATCCGTGGGCTCGATCGTCTGCTGAACCGTTGGTTCCACTGTCGGCGACGGCTCCGGAGTATCGCGGAACTGATTGAATGCCGCGAAGGAAACGACGAGCGTGAGCAGTGCGATCAAACCGAGAAAGAGACTGTTTCGATTGAAATGGAAGGGAGGACCTGGCTTGTCGTCGCCTGGTGGAGGGGGAGGCTCTCCACCAGATTCGGTCGCGGAATCTCCTGCAGGGTCATCGGCAGCTTCTGGTTCTCTGGCCGACCATCGCTTCGATGCAGTCGAAACGAACTGTCCAAAATCAGCTTGGCCTTCGCCAGCTGTTTCAGTCGATCCCTGATTTGTGCCTTGTGGTTGCCTGGAGCGGGGATGGGAGTTGAGCCGCCGATCGTCTGTCATTGTGGCAGACTCATCTTATCTGTTTTGCGCAGCACAAACTGTCCTTTACATGGAAATGGCAGCGTCGACTGACGAATTTAGGGCTCATCTGGCGGTGGAGCGTAACCATTCTGGACGGCACGCGTTACAAAAATTGAGCACTATTCCACTATACGTGGAAACTGCCGAGGTGGGTGTAGCTCAGCTGGAAGAGCAGTCGTTATCCAGACGCACGTACGCAGGTTCGAATCCTGCCGCCCGCTCCAACATACAGGACGACCTGCATCGCCAGATCCTCCTGCTTTACCTCATATGCTGTGGGTTATCCGCGATAAGGCCGTTCGAAAACCGGTTCACCCAGCGTCAGCATCAGGCGATTGGCATTCGCGAAAAACGCTGTGTAGTTGGCGATGTCCAGAATCTGATCGTCATCGAGTCCGAGATCACGTAGTGGTTGCAGATCTGCTGAGGTCAATGACTCTGGGTCGTTCGTGATGGTAGCTCCAAGGTCGACAATTGCCCGCTCAATCGGCGGAAGCTCGGCCGCCAGGCCATCCGCGAGGAATCGATCGATAGCGTCGCGATTGCCGGATTTCTGGGCATAGATCCGAGCATGGACCGCCGCGCAGAAAACGCAACCATTGATGCGAGACGTGCTGACTGTGCCAAGCTCTCGCCAACCCACCTGGGCGTCATCGTCGCCGGCGAACGTGTGGTGATGCACAACGTCCCGGGTCTTCCAGGCGGGAAAGTCGTTGGTCAGCACGGCGATGTAATCTGAGCCGCCCCGGCCGGCAACGGCTTCCGTAGCTCGTTCGAGAAGTTCAGGAGCGAGGTCGGTGTCGGTCGAGCGTGTTACCCACGGTTTCCACTCAAGGTAGTCGAGGGTAAAGGTGGTGCGGAGAGGTTCGGTCATGTCAATCCTCCAACTGCTCGCAGTACG
>JBBJOX010000334.1:0-3387 GCA_037724245.1 Thermomicrobiales bacterium
GAACCAATGGCTCCGGTTGCGCTTCGACAGTTGGTGCGAGGTATCTCGGATGAGTTACCGCTTGGTGTACTGAGGTGCCTTGCGGGCGCGCTTGAGTCCGACCTTCTTGCGCTCTTTCGCTCGCTGATCGCGAGTCAGCATCTTGGCCGGTTTGAGAATGCCACGAAGCTCGACATCGAACCGTGTCAGTGCGCGCGATATCCCGTGCCGGACTGCTCCAGCCTGACCGGATACTCCACCACCAACGACGGTGATGTAGATATCGAAGCGCTCAGCCATGCTCGTCAGACGAAGTGGCTCGAGAATCACTGCCTGATGAATATCCCGTCCACCGAAATATTCGCGTGACGTTTTGCCGTTGACGAAGATTTTGCCATCGCCGGCGTACAAACGCACACGGGCAACCGCGGATTTACGGCGACCAACCGCGTAGTGGAATGTGCCCTTGGGATAGACCCGGGTTGGCACATTCGAAACTGATGCTGTATCTGTCATGGGGTCTCCTCGCAAACTGCCTCAGGGCAGATGTGCTAGCGGCTGGCAGTGATATCCATAGCCATCGGCGTCGGGTTCTGGGCGCCATGCGGATGCGCCTCGCCCGCGTAGATCTTGAGTTTCTTGAACTGCTGTCGTCCGAGCGTCGTCTTCGGCAACATACCAGCAATGGCGCTTTCAAGAATCCGCTCTGGATGCCGGGATCGCTGATCCTTGAGCGTTATCGCAGACAGGCCGCCCGGGTAGCCAGAATGTCGGTAGTAGATCTTCTGAGTTTCCTTGTTACCAGTGACCTTCACCTTCTCGGCATTGATCACGATAACGAAATCACCGGTATCGATATGTGGGGTGTAGGTGGCCTTGTTCTTGCCCCGGAGCGTCGCGGCGATTGCCGATGCCACCCGACCGAGGGTTTTGCCTTCGGCGTCAACGATGAACCAGCTTCTCTGGATGTCCGTTGGTTTGGCTGAGTAGGTCTTCTGTGTAATCACCGTGGTCTCGCTTCCTGTTGTCGCTGGCAGGTGCCAGTGACACTGCCTACCGTTCATATTCGTTCAGTCCGGATCTGGCTGGTCATCACCGTAGCCGACCCGCCAGAGTATCAAACCTTGCGGCGGGGCCGTTTTTGGGCCTAATCGCCGATCCTTCGCGCGGATCAAATCGCAAACCCATTCCGGCTCACATCGTCCACGCGCCACATCCGCAATTGCGGCGGACATGGTTCTCACCATGTTCGGCAGAAATCCGTCTGCCACAACCCGGATCTCAAATCCTGACCCAGTGTCCGGTGCCGCGCCCCACCATTCCGGAACGGCGCCCACCGAACACCGCATCACGTTGCGGGTCGTCCCTCGAGACCGTTGCTGTCGATCGGACCACGGAACTCCATGACCCATCCCCGCAAACGAGGCCAGATCGAGCTGGCCTTGAAAGAGCGCGGCAGCGGAGGATGCCCGCTGCAAATCGAACGGCCCGCGATCGATCCAGGCTGTTCGCTCGAGCAACGGTTGCCGAGCACCGATCCAGATCCGATAGCGATATTCACGCCACTTTGCATCAAATCTCGGATGAAACCCTCGATCGACTTCCGTGACAGCAATTACGCTCACATCCCGCGGCAGCAGATCGTTCAAGGCGATACTCAAGCGATCAGGCGACAATTCCGGACGAATGTACGGTATCGCCACCACCTGCCCTACCGCGTGAACCCCACGATCGGTTCTGCCCGAGAAGTCGGCCGAAACCGACTCTCCTGCCAGGCGCTGCAGCACCTTTTCCAGCTCCTGCTGAACGGAACGACCATTCTGCTGACGTTGCGAACCCGAGAATTCGGATCCATCATAGGCAACGATCAACTTCAACCGGAAACTGTAGTCTGACACGTAGCCGATGCTCGACTACCCGACAAACTCGATGAGCACCAGAGGTGCAGCGTCACCATGGCGGATGCCGAGCTTCGCAATACGCGTGTACCCGCCGTTGTTCTCCTCGAACCGGGGAGCAACAACATCGAAGAGTCGGCTGGTGGCCGTCTCGTTATCGATTCGCGACCTCACGAGTCTGCGATGGTGATCGGAATCGGCCCGAGCGATGGTCACGAGCTTCTCGACGACGCTACGCAACTCCTTGGCCTTGGCCTCGGTGGTGGTGATGCGCTCGTTCAGAATCAGCGAAATGGCGAGCTGCCGAAGCAGCGCCTTCCGCTGGCTTGGATTGCGACCGAATTTACGGCCGGCCTTTCTGTGCCTCATGTTCGAGTGTCCTCATTCGGCGAGATGCTGGTGTCAGCTCCACGCAAGGAGGCGATTGCCTCTGCAACTTCCAGTGTGTCCGGATCTTCGTCTTCGAGATCGCTTCCGGCGTAATCACCGAGCGCCGAAGCTTCGGTTTCCGGCAGGTAGCCAAACTCGGCCAGTCGTTCCCGAAGTTCGGTCAACGATCGAGGACCGAAGTTGCGGATCGACAGCAACTGATCCGGGTCCATGGTTAGAACCTGGCCGACCTTGTCGATCTGCTTGCTGCGGAGTGCATTGAGCACCCGTGGCGAGAGACCGAGATCGGCGAGCGGCTTGTTCTGGACTTCTTCCGGAATGAACGAACTTGCCGATGCTTCCGGTTCGGGAGGGGTGAAATCTGCGAAGACCCGGGCGTGGTCGACAAGAATCTGCGCGGCCCGGGAACTGGGCGGCACGCGACAACGCGTCATCCGGCTCGATTGTTCCGTCAGTCAATACTTCGAGGATCAGGCGATCGTAATCGACGTTCTGACCGACCCGGGTGTGCTCGATTACGAAATTGACGCGCTGGATCGGGGTGAAGATCGCATCGATCGGAATCTCGCCGAGGGCGTAGGTTTCCTGGGTGTCGGCGGAACGGTACCCTCGGTCGCGACTGATCCAGAGATCCATGTCGAGAACCGAGTCCGGACCATCGAGGGTCGCAATCGGATGGTCGTGATTGATCAACTCAACTTCAGACGGCCACTCGATGTCGCCGGCGGTCACCGTGCGCTCGGCCCCCTCACCGCGGACATACAAGTGAGCCCGAACATCGCCGTGAAGTTCTGTCACGCGACGCAGGCGGATGCCCTTGAGGTTGAGGACAACTTCCGTCACATCCTCACGAACACCAGGGATCGTGGCGAACTCGTGCCAGACGTTATCGATACGGATGCGGGAAATCGCGCATCCTTCAAGGGAACGAAGCAGAATCCGGCGCAACGCATTGCCGAGGGTGGTGCCGTAGCCTGGCTCCAGTGGCTCGACCTGATAGCGCCCGTAGTTGCGCCCCGTCTGTACTGTTTTGATGGTGAATTCGGGTGTCTGCAACAAGCGGACTAGCCTCCTTTTGACGCCACGATGGCGGTTCGTTTTCGGTTGGAACCGGCCTGGT
>JBBJOX010000335.1:0-3374 GCA_037724245.1 Thermomicrobiales bacterium
CCCGTCAGTCACCGTGTAATCACTGTCCAGCACCCCGAGCGATCCCAACGTGATCGCTGGAAACGTATTCCACCACTCGATGAACTGGAACGCCGTCGTCGGATCAGGCGCATTGACCGGAATCGTCCAGACACTCGGCTGACCGCGATTGAGAATGATGTTCCCATCCGGACCAGCCACCGCTGCAATCCCGACCGCCTGGAACGTCGTGTTCGGATCAGCTGCCAACCGCGTGTTGTTGAACAACCCGACCCACGTGTCCCAGTACGTCACGAACCCGACCTGATCTGTCAGGAACAAGTTCCGCATATCTGCCGTCGTCGCCGTCGCGAAGTTCGGATCGAGCAAACCTTCCGCATACAACCGCGCCAGGAACTCGAGCCCCGGAATCGCCGCCTCCGACGCATACGGAATCGTCCGCGCCCCATCGACTTCGACATAACCCGGCATCACACCAACCGCACTCATCAGCGGCTGAATGTCATACGCCGCGGCTGTCGACAATCCCAGCGTCACCCCGGCACCGTTCCCGGCCGGATCCTGATCGCGGAACGCAACCATCACTGCATACAACTCGTCCAGCGTCGTCGGCGCCGCCAATCCCAACTGATCCATCCAGTCCTGACGCACCGTCAGCATCCGCGCGCCCTCGAACTTCTGGAAGGAGCTGTAGAACCGATCGCCCTCGTAGCGAATCAGATCCCATTCCGCCGTCGGAATTACTGTCGGATTGCTCAGAATCGCCGAACCATTGATCAGGTCCGTCAGATCGGTCAGCACCTCATCGCCAACCAGCACATCCACCGTGTCCTGATTCGTGTAAATCACATCGTACTCAACGCCCGCCGCCAGATCGGCCAGCAATTTTTCGCCGTAATCCGCCGTCGGATGCACCAGTTCGATCTCGATATTCGTAAGCCGTGTGATTTCCTGGGCAAACAAGGCATCCTCTTCCGGAGTCTTGCCGCCGACAACTGCACTCAGAATTCGCAGTCGTTTTCCGCTTGAACCCTGAAGCTCCGCGATCAACACATCCTGCGCCGCCAGAAACCCCGGATCGACTGCCACCGGAGATGCCGCCAGCGACGCCATCGGCGAAGCCTCTGGAGTCCCCTGCGCCAGCGCACCAAGTGGAGTCGCCGCCACACCAAGCGCCGCCGCGCCACCAACCAAAGACCGTCGAGACATGTGAGACGCCATTCGTTTCCTCCTCATTGATCGAACGTCCCGGCACCGAAACACCGGAAGGCGCAAAACCTGTAAACAGATACACGAAGCCCGGCAAGAACCAGACCTAACCCGCAGCGTCGCAGATCGCCAACCGGCCAACGTCAAAACAACATCAACCTGCGAGAACTACGTGTAATCCAATTCTACCCGACCCCAATCACCACCAATCACCCCCACACACAAACGAGCGGTCGGAAGATCCGAAAATCCCCCGCCCGCCCGTTCAATGCTGGTATTGCAACCCTCGTGGTTGCTCACATCTCGTCGCCCGGTCTTGCAACCTTCGTGGTTGCCTTTTTTCCCTCGCCTCCGCCCGTTCGTGATCCCGTAGCGGCTCACCTGCGTGTGAGCCACCTCGAGGCTCCCGTTACGCGTTCCGGTTCCAGTTCGCGATATTCCAGTAAATATCGCCGAACGGAGATACCGCAATGTTCTCCTGCCGAATCGTGGACTGAACCACGTACCGATCCGCCACCACTTGTACCAGAGGAATCTCCACCACCTCGTTCACCACAATGTCGTTCAACCGTACGAATACCTCTGTCGCCACCGCTGGATCTGTCAACGATGCAATTTCGACCCACCCCGCATCGTAGTCCGGGTTCTGGTATCGCGTCTTGTTCGTTCCCGTCCACTGGTTCGACGCCTGCGCCAGATTCTCCCCATCCGGCCCGGCGTACCAGTACTTCATGTAATTCAACGGAAATGCCGACGTCGCACCATCCGTGTACATCTGCATATCCGAGTAGAAATGCGTGAAGTTCTGATCATTGTCCGGAGTTCCATCGAAGAAGATGCTGCCATCAACCTGCAGCAACTCCACATCGAACCCGATCGCCACCAGATTGTCCTTGACCACCGCCTGAACCTTCTGCCGCTGCACTACATTCGTCGTTGCGTAGCGAACCTTCAGCGGCACTCCGTCCTTCTCCCGAACCTCCCCGTTCAGCACCCAGCCTGCCTCATCCAGAAGCTGCGCCGCCGCATCCGGATCGTAAGCCCAGCTCGTGTTTGAGGATTCGTACTGCGTCAAACCCGCCAGCATGTTCCGGCCCGGATCCGCCGCATAGAGCCGATCCGCAATCGTCTGCCGATCAATTGCCATAGCAATCGCCTGCCGCACAGAAAGATCGGTCAGGAACGGATGCGGCGTATTCTTCTCGCTCCGTTGCCCATCCACCTCCGTATTCGGATCCGTGAAGTTGAACTGGATCTTCTCCACACCCGTCCCCGGAGGTCCATAAATGTCTCCAAGATCACCAAGCGCCGCCCGAATCGCGTCCGGATCGATCTGCAACGTGAACGCCATGTCCCAGTCGCCCGTCGTCGTCACTGCCAAAATCGCCGACGATGGATCACCGCCACCCTTCAGAATCACGCGCTGGTAAAATGGCTTACCCGGCTCCCGGTAATTTGAATTCGCCGCGTACACCACCTGATCGTTCGGAGAGAACTCCTCGACAACATACGGCCCGGTTCCGATCGGCGCCGAGGCAAACTCGATGTTCGCCGTCGTCGCATCCTTCCCGTCCCAGAAGTGCTTCGGATAAATAACGCCCAGATTCGACCCAAAAGGCTGAAACCAGCCCAGCGTCGGCGCCGCAAATGTCAGCGTTACCGTCAGCTCGTCGATCACCTCAACCACCGAAATCAACTCCCAGCTCACTGCATCGATCGAGGCATTCACCGGATCGATATTCCATTGCCAGGTGAACTTTACATCCGCCGCCGTCAACGGCATTCCATCACTTCACAGCACATCCGGCAGCAACGAGAACGTCACCGACGAAAGATCAGCCGCCAACCCACCGTTCTCCTGCGATGGAACAACCGCCGCCAGCTTCGCCACCAGAATCGCGTTCTCGTCGTAATCCAGCAGCGCCTCCGAAATGATCGACCCCGCCGCGATATCCTTGCCCCCGGTTGCGTTGTGAACCGACAGCGCCGACGCCGCCTGTGGCACCAGAATCCGCAGATCACCACCCGCGCCGCGCGTCTGCCCCTCCGTCCCCGCATCCGGACGCATCCCCGTCAGCGGTTCCGAACTCACCGGCGATGCCTCAGGCGAACCCTCCGGTGTTTGCGCCGTCGCGTTATTCACCACCAGCGAAATCGCCGACGCACTCATCCCCAGCACTGCTGCC
>JBBJOX010000336.1:0-3333 GCA_037724245.1 Thermomicrobiales bacterium
AATGATGTGGTGAAGTTCGTGCTCGATCTGGTAAATCGTCATTCTCGTGGCTAGTCGAGGAATCGAGGTAAGTCCGGTAAAGGTGTCGAGCAAGGTCGGGATGACGCAGGCGAACATCCCGGCATTCAACGGCGACTCGATCATGTCGTCGCCGAAATCGACCGGATAGAGCGCCCAGCGGACCAGGGCATCGAGATCCGACTCCGGCTCGACTCCGCCAGGCAGGGACCATTCCCAATCGATTATGCCGGTCATCCCCTCGGAGGTGCCGAGCACATTCAGCGGGTGCAGATCACCGTGGCCGAGGCCGGGCCCGGACTCGTACTCCAGCGCAGTTCGATAATCGTCACAGAATCGCTGGGCGCGGAGCAGCAGGTCGCGCTCCCATGCCTCGGGCGAGCGGGCGAAGGCGGCGTCGAACAGAACCTGTTGATACGCGTCGTGCCCATCGATCCAGCGCGAGAAGGGCACATCGAGGGCGCTTTGGTAATAGCCGACCCTGTAGGCGGGCAACCGGTGTCGATGGACGAGTTGTATCGCTGTGGCAAGTTCGGTTATCCACTGAACTCGTGTCTGTTCCGACGCCGTCAGCCAAAGACTGTAGACCGTGTCACCAGGAATCCGCGACTGGATCTGAAAGAACGTGTCTTCACGATCCGGTACCCGACCAATGGCGATGACGCGAGGCACGAACCCGTGCGATCCAAGCTCATCGAGCACGGCCTGTTCGCGGAGAAACCTCGACTCGGCTTCTCCCGTGGCGCATCGAAGGACGAAGGCACGATTGACGAGAGCGACAGTGGTGACCGCGTAATCGGGCATGGCGACGAGCTCGATCGATTGAACAGATTCAGCAATCCCGGCGATATCGAACATCGCCTGAATGGTCGGTCGGGTCAGCGCGATCATGCGGACATTTCCGACAGGTTCGTTGCCTCGTTGATCATTCGTTGACTGTTCCTCGAACGATTGCATGCGATGATGCGTGTGGAACACGATACTCGAATTCTCTGGCTACGTTCTTTCAGGAGTGCGAGTGGTTGAGACGAACGGGCAGCCATTGACTGCATCGGTCGGGAGCGAGAATCTCGGTGAAGTTGCCCGCCTGGCGCTGAAACTCGGATTCACCGCGTTTGGCGGGCCAGCAGCGCACATCGCGATGTTGCGGGAAGAAGCGGTCAATCGTCGCAAGTGGCTGAGTGAAGCCTACTTTCTCGATCTGATTGGCGCGACCAATTTGATCCCAGGCCCAAACTCGACCGAGATGGTGATGCACATCGGCAGGCTCCGCGCTGGCTGGAAGGGACTGGTCGTTGCCGGCAGTCTCTTTATCCTGCCGGCAGCGTCGATTGTGCTGCTCCTCGCCTGGCTGTATGTCGACTACGGGACCACTCCCGAACTGGAGTGGCTGCTCTACGGTATCAAGCCGGTGATCATCGCTGTGGTCGCCCAGGCGCTCTGGGGTCTGGGCAAAACGGCGATTAAAAGTCCACTTCTGGCCGCAGTCGCAGTGCTGGCACTTACGCTGTATCTGCTCGGATTCAATGAAATAGCCATTCTCTTCGGTGGAGCTGCGCTGATCTGGCTAATTCGTTCGTTTCGCTCGGTTCGGGCACCGACGATGAGTTTCGTACCGTTTGCGGGATTGCCGTTGTCCGCGCTACTGACCGCGCAATCGGGCGGCTCCGGTGTCAACCTGACGACCCTTTTCTTCCAGTTCCTCAAAATCGGTTCGGTCCTCTATGGAAGTGGCTACGTTCTGCTGGCATTCCTCCGCAACGATTTCGTTATCCGCTACGAATGGATCACCGATCAGCAATTGCTGGACGCAGTGGCAATCGGGCAGTTCACCCCGGGCCCGGTTTTCACCACCGCCACCTTCGTCGGCTATGTTGCCGCCGGATTCCCCGGCGCGGTGTTGGCGACCCTCGGCATCTTCCTGCCGTCATTTCTTTTCGTCGCGGCACTCCATCCACTAATTCCCCACCTGCGAAAGTATCCGTGGACTTCTGCCTTGCTCGATGGCGTCAACGTCGCTGCAATCGGCCTGATGGCGGCGGTGACACTGGAACTGGGTCGCGATGCACTCGTCGATTGGCAGACGGTCGCCATCGCAATCGTCGCTGCGATCCTGCTGATTCGATTCAAGGTGAACTCCGCCTGGCTGGTTCTCGGAGGCGGGATCCTCGGATTTGTGATCGAGTCCGTTTTCTGAGCAGTTCGCTCAGGCGTGCCAGACCTTGACCCGAAGTTGCCTTATCACGATCAGCAGACGATCCTCCAGATCCATCCCGACGTACTGCCCATATTTGGTTCGCAGGGCCGAGATCGCTTGGGTATGCATCGTGGATTCCGGAGACTCGATATCGGCGACTCCCCGGAACTGGATGTACCAGAGTCGTGACCAGTCTTCCTCGAAATGATCGATCGTGAGGCCAACTTCGGCGTGTTGCCGGATGTTGCGAACCCGACCGATTTCAGCATCGGAAACGCGTTTCACCTTCTCATCGAGCACGCTGACGATGATCGGATCTGTCGCCTCGAGCATTGCAAAACAGATCGGTACCACGGTCGGAAATCCGCCCACGCCCACCGTCGCCAAATGCCCGAAGCGGGCCAATTGTACGCGTTCGAGATCGAGCGGATCCAGAAGATTCAGCCAGAATCCGGACCGCAATGAGTCACTCTGCATCGATTTTGAGACTCCTTGTCACACCCCGGAAGAGGCGCAGCGGTCTTTGGGAGGTACACGGACAGTCAGACCGAACACTCCTTACATTTCCCGTACGTACAGATTGCCAGACGTTTTGTCGATCAGGCACACTCTTTCGAGGTCGCTCGCACCTGCTGGTTTCTGCGGTACTGCATCCGTGGATTGGCTGATCCGGCAGGTCAACATACTGTGACCGCTTTGAAATCTGGCCAGCCATAATCTGGAGGGAAGGCATGATCGTTCGCCGATATTCGGCGATCAGTGGAGCGCTGCGTCCGTTTTTGCTCTGCACTGTTCTCGTCACCGCATTCATCGTTCCCCGATCTGCCCTTGCGGATACGGATTTGACCATCGGCTCGACGGCAGTTGTCGCCTATGCCAATGGTGACAATGTACGACTCCGATCCGATTTCTCCTATGAAGCCGAAACAATTGGCTTCGTTGCCGAAAGCTCGACAGTCACAACAATCGATGGGCCATTCGAAGCGGCGGATGGGTCGCTTTGATACCAGGTAGCGGCCAATGGGAGCGACGGGTTTATCGTTTCCGACTTCCTCGCTGCCAGCGGCGGAATCTACAGCGGAACGAACAGGAGCCGGGCCACCAAGGCCCGGCTCCTT
>JBBJOX010000337.1:0-2446 GCA_037724245.1 Thermomicrobiales bacterium
ATCGCCAAAGATCACCCGGGACTGAAGCGTGTCGGCGAGGCCCTCGACGGGGACGTCGGCCTTGGTGACTTCGATGAAGATACCGTTGGTATCTCCGGAAATGGCAGGTTCGTTGACGAATCCCACGACGAACGAATAGTCGGTCAGGACGACTCGGGTTTCATGAGCGGACACTGTTGCCGAGCCAAGCACAGAAAAGCCGAAGATAAGGGCCACGGCGGAGAGGACGATACGAATGCGGGAAACAAACTGATTCATGAAGAAACTCCTGAGACCGGTAGTTCACCGGTCTGGTGGCGATGGATTGGTTTGCCGGAATGTAAACGATCAGTTGGCCAGGCGTCTTGGTGGAGGTCCTTCCGGGATCAGCTGAAACGCTTTCGGAATGCTGGTGAAATGCCAGATCCGACGCATCGGTCGCTGAACGAGAAGCAGCGCAAGCAACGCGGTCAGGAATACCATGGCGATGCCGATATCGGGTGTCGCCTGAAGCGAGGTGATCTCCGGGACATCCGGGCTGGATTGCGGCAGGTCGAACCCGGCGTTGTGCGTCAGGTGATGCGTCAGGACCAGAGCGCCGATGGTGACAATCGGTGATTCCATTTCGGCAATAGTCGAAAGTGGAACGTTCAGTGTCAGATAGAGGGGTGAACTGGTCGCATTGCGCGATCCGATCTCGTCGTCGCCATGTGTGTGGGTTTCGCCACCGGCCTGATCGATGAGCGACTGAAAGACCGAGTGGGTGTGACTCGTCGATGTTCCCGACTTGTAGGAAACCGGCATCATTACGAGCAGCAAGCCAAGGATCGCGAGGGCGATCGCCGAGCCAGAGGCAGAAGGCGACAGGTGGCGCCTCCGTATCTCTGAAAAATGTTGTTGCAGTCTGTGTCGAATCACAGGGAAAACAGTCCGTCTAGCGGTCCGGAGACGCGTTCCTTCGCGTCGAAAGGTTCATCTCTAACCGTACAACATGGCTTGTGGTCGCGGTCGAAAGTCTGGCACAACAGAACGACCCGGAGCGCCAAGCGCTCCGGGTCGTTCCTTGGTACGGATGTCGACGATCTAGTAGTGGATCGTGATCCTCATCCCAATCGATGCGTGGCTGTAGAGCCAGGCGGAGACATCCATCGGCAGGTTCACGCAGCCGTGGCTCATGACTGCACCGAAATTGCTGTGCCAGTAGGTGCCGTGGATCGCGTGCCCACCACCAGTAAAGTAGAGGACGTCCGGTACCTGGGAAACGAAGTAGTACTCGCCACCAAGCACACCATCCATGTCGTCGAACTCGTACATCGTCTGCACGTAATAGGTGCCGGTTGGAGTATCGAAGCCTGGGCGGCCGGTGCTGACGTAGGATTCGAGGACAGGGGTATCGCCGGAGTAGACGACCATGTACTGCGCCGAGAGATTGATGTCGACCCAGAGTTCCTGTGAGGGATCAACGGTGCCGTAGGCCGGTCCCGGTGGGATGAAGAGCTCTTCAGCGTAGTCCGGGAAATCACCCTGGGACGTTGGTTTCAGATCGAGCTGATATTTCTCGGCGAGCATGCGACCAACAGGTGCCATGGTGACACCGTCTTCTTCGCTGAACCGTAGCTGACCGCGTTCGAATGTCTGGTGGGAGACGCCGTCCCTGGTGAACTCTTCGGTCAACGGGTTACCGAGGTAGTTGGCTCCACCGGAGTCGTACCAGAAGGAGAGGAACGATCCGCGAATCGTGTGTTGGGTTTCCTCTACGTAGACGAATGAGGTGTCGGCAGGATCGGGATCTTCGGGAAGGCCGATCCAGGCCTTGGCTTCCATCATCGCCTCGGTCGTCGAGGTGGAAACATCCGGCTGGGTGATCGAGCTGAAGCTCGACATGGTTCGGAAGACGTTGATCGGTCGCATTTCCTCGCCAAGCTTGCCGAGAATGACCGTATTGCCGTTCTCATCGCCTTCTGGCCAGTACTCGAACCGTGCGTACTGAAGGTACTGAACTACATGCCCGTCTGCCTGGGTGATTTCCGGAGTTATCGGGTACCCGAATGCACTGGCACCACCGGCACCACGCCAGAGGTCCAGAAAAAGCTGATCGAGTGTCTGACCCGTTTCCGGAATGTAGACGGTGCGAGGTGCCGACCAGCCCGGCGTGGTTGCCTGGGCGTTGGCCTGCTGCAACGGCATCAGTACAGTCAGCAACAGTGAGAACACCGCCATGGCCATCACGATAGTGCGACGTCGCGAATGCTTGATCTTCGAAGAAACTGACAAATTTGTGTCAGCCTGAATCATCCTGCCCTAACCTTCCCCATTGTCCCAATCCTCGAAAAGATATCCTGCGGAGCACCGTTCCAGATGTGCCGAAACCATAAACCCCGTACCCCTATCTGAACGCAAGGAAGCCGATTGTGGTTTCGTTTGTCAGCCATTTCGAATCGGGAGTGCATTCCCGTATTCCGTGCCC
>JBBJOX010000337.1:2456-3326 GCA_037724245.1 Thermomicrobiales bacterium
AAGATGTCCCCATATTGAAGGGGACATCTTCACATTCTGGTACCTGTGTCTAGACTAGTTTCAGGTTGAGACTGATATCGAGTGCCGGCGCGGAATGGGTTAGCGCGCCCACGGATATCAGATCAACTCCAGTCTCCGCAATTTCGCGCAATCGAAGCAATGTGACGTTGCCTGAGGCTTCGAGGAGCGCAATCGATCCGAGACGTTGCCGCACCTCAACAGCGGTCGCCATGTCTGTGGTTGACATGTTGTCCAGCATCACGATATCGGCCCCGGCGTTCAGGGCCTCTTCCAGTTCTGCCAAATTACCCACCTCGACCTCGATCTTCAAGGTATGCGGTGCCGTTCGCCGGGCTTGCCCGATCGCCCGGGTCACCCGCTGGTCACCGCCGACGGCCTCAAGATGGTTGTCCTTGATCAGTACGCCGTCAGAAAGCCCGAACCGGTGATTGCGACCGCCGCCATCGATGACGGCGCGTTTCTCGAGCAGACGCAGCCCGGGACCGGTTTTGCGCGTGTCGACGACGTGCGCCGAGGTTCCCTGAACCACCGCGACATAGTCTGCTGTCAGCGTGGCAATACCGGATAACCGCTGCAGGAAGTTGAGTGCAGTGCGCTCGGCGGTCAGCAGCGATCTGGCTGAACCCTGGATGCGACCGACGAGATCGCCGCTGGATACTGCGGTACCACCGGCTTCGAAACCACTGCAGGCGAGCGAAGGATCGACCCGCTGGAAGATGTACTCGGTCACATCCATGCCGGAAAGGACGCCGTTCTGCTTGATCAGCAGCTCGGCCGTGGCCGTCCGATCGGCGGGGACCGTGGCCAGAGTCGTGATATCGCCGGTTCCAATATCCTCCTGCAGGGCGA
>JBBJOX010000338.1:0-3320 GCA_037724245.1 Thermomicrobiales bacterium
GACGACCCGTGCCTGACCGGATTCGACCGCCGCGGTTACCCGGGAACAGAGTCGTCCGTCGGCGCCAGCAAGCCACCACAATTATCTCCGTGTCCAACGTGCAGACGCGGCGCGAGGTGCCGAGCGTTCGGGCCAACGCGCAGAAATTTGGCGCCGGCTTTGTCCTGCTCGTGGCAATCGGTTCGTTGCTGCTGATGCTCCCGTACGCAACCGAATCAGGCGACACGACTCCGTGGACCGATACGTTCTTTACATCGATGTCGGCAGCCTCGGTAACTGGTCTGGTCACACTGGAAACCCAGGAGCACTGGAGTTTTTTCGGCGAAGTCGTCATTCTGTGCCTGATCCAGATCGGCGGTCTCGGGTTCATGGTCGGCGCGTCGCTGGTTCTCGCATCGCTTCGACGTGGGCGAAGCCTGCGCGACACGATGATGTTGCAGGATGGATCGCCGACACTGACCCTGAGCGAGGCATCCGATTTGTCGAAGCGGATTCTTCGCTTCACGATCGTGACCGAAAGCATTGGTGCCGTGCTGCTGACGATCCGGTTCATGGCCGATGAGGAACCGCACATCGCCATTTGGTACGGCATCTTTCACTCAATCTCGGCATTCTGCAATGCAGGGTTCGATTTGTTGGGTGGGTTTCGATCACTGGCAGAGTACAACTCGTCGATCTGGGTCAATCTGGTAATCATGGCGCTGATCCAGGCGGGATCCCTGTCGTTCATGTTCTTCAGCGATATTCGCAAGGAACGGAAGTGGAACCGGCTGGCCCTCGATACCAAACTGATCCTGGTGTCCAATCTGACCCTGATCGTTGTAGGTGCCACCCTGTTCCTGACGATCGAATGGAACAATGGGTTGGCATCGACGCCAGACTGGGCGAAACCGATGTCGGCATTGTTCCAGAGTGTCTCGGCACGAACTGCCGGGTTTGCCACCGTTTCTTTTGGAGACTTGCATGAATCGACGTTGTTCCTCTGGACCGGTGTGATGATGGTCGGCGGGGCCTCGGGTTCGACTGCCGGTGGTGTCAAACTGGCGACCGCGGCGATCGTCGTCATCGCTGTCAGCTCGACCATTCGGGGCCAACCGGAAGCGCAGGCGTTTGGGCGCCGCATTTCACCGAGTCTGGTCTTCCGGGCGATGGCGATCATCGCGCTTTTTCTTGGAATGTTCTTTGTTATATCGTTCGCGCTGGCCGCGTCGGAAGATGTGATCAGCAACAATGATTTTTCGTTCATTCAGCTCGCGACAGAAACGATGAGCGCGATGGCAACGGTGGGTATCTCGACCGGGATCACACCGAATTTGTCGGATCTGGGCAAGATCATCCTCAGTTTTGCGATGCTGTTCGGGCGGCTCGGACCACTGACTGCTGTCTACGCCCTGCAACGGAGATCGCGCCCGGCCCGGTATCGTCACCCCGAGGCGACGATCCGCCTTGGGTAGGCTCGAATGTGCGCTACGGCCAACGCATAGGCGCTAAGCTCGTCTCTGCCAATGAGTACGTTTGTTCTATTCTGTGCTACGCTGGCGTATCCGGACGTTGGGACCAGACGATTCGATTTCGAGGGATGGAAGCTGAGCACTATGGACACTGTGCGGAGATTGCGCACACGCGGCACGAGCATTGCCGAATCCGGGGCCACCGATACCGCATCGGCAGTCGATCCGATGGCCCTGGACCTACTGCAACAACTGACCGGCGATCCCACGACGACCTTCCGCTCCGATCAGTGGGACGTGATCGACGCGATCGTCAACCAGCAGCAGCGTGTGCTTCTGGTCCAGCGCACGGGCTGGGGGAAATCGGCCGTCTACTTCATCAGCGCAAAACTGCTTCGCGCTCAGGGTCGCGGGCTGACCCTAATCGTCTCTCCCCTCCTCGGTCTGATGCGCAATCAGGTCCATGCCGGGCGTCGCATGGGTCTTCGCATTGGTGCCCTGCACTCCGGCAACAGCGACAAGTTCGAGACGTTTGTCGATCTCATCGGCAAGGATTCGATCGACGTCCTGCTCATCTCACCGGAACGGTTCGCGAACGACCAGTTTCAGGAACGTTTGTTACCAACGATCACCGAACGCATGGGTCTGCTGGTAATCGACGAGGCGCATTGCATTTCCGACTGGGGGCATGATTTCCGACCCGATTATCAGCGACTCTCGAATGTTATAGCCCAGCTCCCGGCCAGCAATCCGATTCTGGCAACCACAGCGACAGCGAACAATCGTGTCGTCGCCGATGTCAGCCGCCAACTTGGATCGCTGCTCGTGTCACGCGGACCGCTGATCCGGGACAATCTCGCCCTGCAAACACTGCCCACGATGAGTGCAACCGACCGGCTGGCCTGGATGGCGACAGTGATTCCGACACTGGAAGGCAAGGGCCTTGTCTATACGCTGACCACCAGGGATGCCGAAACCGTCGCCGACTGGCTGATCCAGCACGGGATCAGTGCCCACGCCTATCATGGCGCGATCACGACCTCCGGCAATGAGAAATCCAGTGATGCCCGCATCGAACTCGAGGATCGCTTTACCAATGGCGACCTGAATGTGCTGGTCGCAACCTCTGCTCTGGGAATGGGCTACGACAATCCGAATGTCCGCTTCGTGATCCACTACCAGACGCCTGGTTCGATCATCGCCTACTACCAGCAGGTCGGACGCGCCGGTCGCGGCAAGGATGGGGCCGTCGGCATCCTGATGAGTGGACCCGAGGATGCCGACATCCAGAACTTCTTCCGAACGAGTTCGTTACCAACCGTCGAGGAGGTCTCCGGCATCCTCGCCGCGCTCTCCGGATCGGGCAAGGATTCACTGACGGCGTCCCAGATCATGGCTTCGGTCAACATGCGAAAGAGTCGGCTCGATCAGACACTTGGTTATCTGGCGGTGCAGCGACCAGCACCGATATCCCGGCAGGATCGGGGATGGAAACGCAACCAGGTGGCGTTCGATGCCGGATACGCCAAACACCGGTCCGAACTGATCGAACAGCGAATCGCAGAATGGCGCGAACTTCAGGAGTATCGAACAGGAGATCGTGGATGTCGCATGCATCTGCTGCTGACCGCGCTGGACGATCCGGCGCCCATTGAACAGTGCAGCATCTGCGATCTCTGCCTCTCCCGACCCGTCATCGATGTCACTCCGGACAACGAGATGCGGCGCGCGGCCGGCGCCTTTCTCAATCGTCCGATCGTGAATCCGATCAATCCCCGCGCCCTGATTCCAACGAACAGTCTTCCCATCTATGGATTCCGCGGGCGCATCGCCGCCAACCATCGCGCCGAAACTGGCTGTGTTCTGACA
>JBBJOX010000339.1:0-3309 GCA_037724245.1 Thermomicrobiales bacterium
CACTGTAGGGAAAAGAGTTCCCGGATCAGAAGGGGCGATTGTCCCGATTCCCCGGGATGCTGTTCCCGATCAGCTGAGCCAGTCGGGCCAGTTGCAGGTTGTGCCATCGACGTTGGCCGCCCGGAGCCGATCGATCTGTTGGCGCGTGGAAATGCCCCAGGCACGGACGTCGAGCCCTCGTCGATGTGCGGCCACCACCAGATCCTGTGTCACCGAATCGGCATGGGGACAGATCTGCTGCAGGTTTGCTGCAACGCATCGATCGATCTCTGCCTCGTCGAACTGCGGAGTCAGAAACCCGAAGCGGAATGTTGGAGCCAGCGAGCGTGCCAGGATCAGAGCATCCCAGTCGAACGATGTCACCTCGAGCCGCTCCGAAACCGGGATCATGTCCATCATCGGACCAGCGGCGTTCGAATCCTTGATCTCCAGCACGATCGGAATCCGATCGAGATACCCGACGAGTGCCTCCTGCAAGGTCAGGATTCGGGCACCGGTGAATCGCTTGTCAAACCAGAGTCCGATGTCGAGCTGTCGGATCTGTTCCAGCGTCATATCGGTGACCGGACCCGATCCGTCACTCGAGCGATCCAGCAAGGTGTCGTGGAACAGGATCAGGTATCCGTCTCGCGTGCATTGCACATCGGTTTCGATGGCATCCGCCTGCATCGATATCGCAAGATCGAATGCCGAAGCTGTATTTTCCGGGGCGTAGGCAGAGGCACCACGGTGAGCAATATTGCGCACGGAAAACGTCCAATCAGGGAAGGAAGTAGGTCCATTCGGGGGTACCGAAGCGCTGTTCGGCCCGTTCCTCGGCATCGGCAGTTTCGGCCGCTGACACAACGCCATCGGTCAACCCGTACCTGGCCCGAAAATGGCCAATTAGATGGTGGATGATCACATCGCGATCGAGATCGGTCTGATCCTGAAGCGGACCAACCCGTTTGTCGGCAGATGCCACGCCCTTGTCGCTCAATTTTTCCTTGCCCACCCGCAACACCTTCGACATGAGTGGGCCGTTGATGCGATACGCCATCGTCGTGTGGTGAAGAATGGCGCCGCCACGGCGGGCCTGGGCCGCTCCACCGATCTTGCCCGAACTCGATGTGATGTCGTTCAGTGGTGCATACCAGGCATCGACACCAAGTTCACGCAAGGCATCGATAATCCAGGAATCGAAAAAGGCGTACGACTCGGGGAACGTCTGGCCGCGCGCAATCTCTTCCGGAACGTACAGCGAATACGTGATGGCGCCTTCGGGCTCGATGAACATGGCACCGCCACCACTGATCCGCCGAACGAGATCGAAGCCTGCCTTGTGCAGTTCCTCCTCGTTGACCTCGTTACGTACCGACTGGAATCTACCGAGCACAACACACGGACCGTTCCACGACCAGATCCGCAAGGTTGCATCGCGATCGCCCCGACCGACGCTCAAGGTCAGCGCTTCGTCGAGCGCGGTTTGCATGACGGGCGAGAGTGGTTCCGGCTGGATCAGATTCCATTCGAACTGTTTCCATCGGGCCTCGCGAGCTTCTGCGAGTTCTCCGGTCAGCTCGTCCAGCGAACGATGTGGATCGTTGGTCACGATCAGTCCCCTGCTTCTGTCTCGAGTGCACGACGGATGGCGATGGCGATGCCCTGGGGCGATGTTCCCAGCAATTCGGTATCGTTGGGAATAGCCTTGCGCACGAGTTCGGCGATCGCGGATTCACTGGTACCGGTCAACATTCCGTCCAGCGACTCCTGCAACGAAGGATAGGACTCTTCCGGGTACACGAAAAAATCACCGGTTACCCGGACATTGGCAAGACGCCTGGAAACGACATCGAAGTCAACGACTACTAACTTGCCACCAGGTGTCTTGTATTCACCGTGCATGTCTCGCCTCCACCGTTGGCACAGTCTAGCCTAGGATCTGGACATCGGCGATGGCAGGACGGCAATCACCGCGCGGGCCGCCGCCTCACCGGCCAGCATCGCACCGTTCAGACTGGCATCGACGGTGAAATCGCCAGCCAGAATCAGGCCCTGAACTCCAGTCGTGGCATCCGGCAATATCCGATGGATACCGGGTGGCTGCGCGTACAGGGAGTGTCTGATGCGATCGACCCGGAGCAGTTCGAGCTCACCATCCAGCGACAGCATCGTGCGCACCTCAGACAACACCCGGTCCTGAAGTTCGGCTTCTGGCAGGTCGAACGCAGATTGATCGATCACCACCGCGGCCAGCAAGTGACGACCCTGCGGAGCGTAGGCAGGCTGAACTGACGACATCGCCGCAACGTGATTGACTACGCCGGATCCAGATCCGTTGAGGAGCAGTTGCCTGCCAATTCCCGGATCACCCAAGGCTGCGAGATGGAATGTGAGACTGCCAACGTGGGCAGCCGGGATCGCCTCGATGTTGGTCAACGCCAGGGCAGTCGCGGCATCGGTAGCGATCACGACAGCGGCAGCGTTCCGGATACCGTCGTCCGTTCGCACGCCAATCACACGGTAATGCTCAGATACCAGCTCTTGCACCCGAACGCCGGTTTCGATCGTTCCTTCCGGAAGGTCCTTCGCAATCGCCAGCGGCACGGCGGCGACCCCGGCTTCAGGCAATACGCCATTGCCTTCCAGAAACATCTTCAGCGTAAACAGCAGAAGTCCGGCACTGGCCGAGAGCGTGTGATCGAGGGTGATTCCGCCCCAGAACGGTGCGGCAAAACCTTTGATGAAGCGCTCGGAGAATCCCTGTTGCTCCAGATACTCCCTGGCGGAAAGATCGACATCCAGTTCGTTGGCAGCGGCGGCGGCACTGGTCCATGAGGCGCGTTTGGCAACGAGGGCCAGCTTGAGCAGTCGAACCTTGTCCGGCACGGTCATGAGCCGGGTTGTCAGATCGCGCAAAGTCGCCGCCGGGTGTACCAGGGGATCGGCCAGCGGCACTCTTCGTCGACCGGTCCAGATCACGGCTCCCCGATCGAACCTGGCACTTTCCAGCACCTCGAGGTCGACGTGCCGGATTAGTGCCGGATAGGCAGAGAGAATGACCTGAAACCCGCGATCGAACAGAAATCCGTCGTCGCTTCGATCGGACGTAACGCGACCGCCAATACGATCGCTTGCTTCCAGAACGCGAACCTCAACGCCATTTCGTACCAGTTCCCGGGCAGCCGTCAGGCCCGATACCCCTGCGCCAACGATGAGAACAGGTTGGTCTGACATGGTCATGATGATCCTCCACCTCGCCTCGCAAACATTCCTGCCCAATTCGATGAAACCAATTCGTCACCCGTGCGTTACAGAAGCAACGGGTAC
>JBBJOX010000340.1:0-3304 GCA_037724245.1 Thermomicrobiales bacterium
TCAAACCTGATCTTGTCAGCATCTGCACATGGCCACCACTCCACGCCGAACTCACGAAGTTGGCTTTCGATTCCGGGGTCAAGGCTGTCTGGTGCGAGAAACCAATGGCGGTTCACTTCGATGAAGCGACCGCGATGGTCAACGACGCCAGCGCCGCCAACGGCGTGCTCGTAATCAATCACCAGCGACGCTACGTCACAGCCTATCTGCAGGCCCTGGAGGCGATCGACGCCGGAGCGATCGGGCAGATCACCCAGATAACCGGTATATGCGGTGGCGATGCCCTGACCGATGGCACGCACCTGATCGATCTGCTGCGATTCCTCAATCACGACAATCCGGTGGTCTCGGTGTTTGCCGCGATCGATATGTCGCCACTCGGTTCGATCAACCCGGACGGCATGGGTACTCGCGAGTTCAACGAAACCCGCAAACGGTACGGGCACCACATCGAATCCGGAACCCTCGCCCTGCTCAAGTTCGAAAATGGCGTTCGAGGTCACATCGAAATCGGCAGCACGGCCCGCGGCGGCTACCAACGGGTCACGATCGACGGCACCGGTGGCCGAATCGAACTGAGTGGCGATCAGCCGTTCGAGGATGGTGCCCGCGTCCGGATATCACGATTCGACAGCGGTGTCGAAAACCTGCCCTTCAGCGACATGAAAGGGCCGATGGATGGTGTCCTTGCCGATATGATCACGTCGATCGAAACCGGCAGCGAGCACCGTATGCGCGGCGCCTCGGCACTTGCCGATACCGAGATCATTATGGCGATCTTCGAATCGGCCCGCCAACGCAAAACGATCACCTTGCCGGTGCAAGTCGAGAAGTCTCCGCTGGAAGAGATGATCGAATCGGGCGAGATTCCGCTCAACTAACGAGAAAGCGAGAACACCAATGAAACTTGGTTTCGCCGGATTCGAATACCTGAACCACGCTCGCGGTGGTCGCTACTTCCCATCGGGTCGACCCATTGCCAGCACCAACGGGCGTCCGCATCAGTTCTACACCCGACGCGAACAACCGTCGGTTGATATGAACGATCCGGTCGGCTGGTTCATCCCGCGGTTGAAAGAGATGGGGTTCGATGCACTCGAAGCGAACCTCATGCCCTACCAGGATGGGGCCAGTGTCGATCGGATCGGCAACTTACTGGCAAAGCACGGCATTCTGCTCAGCAGTGACTACGGTGACGATTTCACTGCCCCGAAAAAGAAGGCTGAGGACTTCCGTCCTTTCGCGCGTGTCGCCAAACAGCTTGGGGTGAAGACGATCGGGCTCGGGGGCGTTCCCTTCTCGGTCAATCGCTTCGTCGACGATCCGTCCTTCGAGAAGCAGATGGAGATGATCCGCAACGGAGTGGAACCACTGACGCGGATCGCCGAAGAGGAAGGCGTCAAGCTCGCCTACGAAAACCACGCCGACTACCGGGTGACCGAACTACTCGAGCACATCGTCAAGCCAATCGGATCCTCTGCCCTTGGGATCAAACTCGACACCGGCAACTGTCCGCTGGTGATCGAGGAAGCGATCGAAGCGGCCGAGGCATCGGCCCATGTCTGCTTCGCCACGCATTTCAAGGAAATGTTCATCAGCCCGGTCACTCCGGATGGTGGCAAGATCGTTGGCGCCCCGCTCGGACGCGGCCACCTCAAACTCGAACAGGTTGCGAAAACCCTGTACGATCACGCCCCGGATCAAAAGGATCTGATCCTCGCTATCGAAATTGGCTGGATGCCTCCCAACGAAGATTATTTTGAATGGCTCGACGATTCGGTCGCCTGGTGCCGCAGCACCCTTGCACCATACCTGAGCCCTATTGCCTGAACCACGACCCAACCAACCTGAACACAAAGGAGTTTTCATGCAAATCGGACACACCGGAATCACTTGGGGAATTCCCGCAGATGTTGTCGTCGCCTACGGCGAAACCGCCCAGCTCGGGTATCAGAGCTTTGAAACGTTTGCCCAGACCATTCTCGAGTGGAACGAGAAACCGGGAGGCTACAAGGGGCTTGTCGAACGATTTGGCATTCCGACCAGCGCCGCCTATTGCTACAAGGAATGGGTTGATCCTTCCAAGGCAGCAGCCGACATCGAATCCGCCAAACGCGAGGCTGACGCGACTCGCGCTATCGGCGCGACGACCCTCGTCCTCCAGGCAGGATCCCGCCCGGCCGGTGGGCCAGATGCCGCGACGCTGGGCCGCCTCGGTGAAGCCCTCAACACGATCGGCGCCTACTGCAGGGAGATCGTCTTGCTGACGTCACTTCATCCACACACCGGCACTGCCATCGAAACCGGAGATGAGATCGATACGATCATGGACGTCACCGATCCTGCCTTGGTTGGCTTCGCCCCCGATACCGGGCAGATCGCCAAGGGTGGCAGCGATATCGTCGAGGTGCTGCGCAAGCATCTCGGCCGAACCGAGCATGTGCATCTGAAAGACTGGAACGGGACCTTCGATCGCGATCCCGACGGTAAGGAAATCGATCGATCCGGCTACGCCAATTACGAACCGGTTGGCAACGGTATGCTCGATATGCCCGGAATCATGGAGGTGCTTCGTGGAACCGATCCTGGCATCTGGATCAATGTCGAGCTCGATGGCACCAGCCGGGCACCCCGCTCCGCCTACGACGCTGCCAAAATGAGCCGCGACTACCTCGGAACCCTCCTCGGCCCCGATATCGCCTGGACCAACTGATCGCATTTTCGGCGGAGGCGTTCCTGATGCGCCTCCGCACATTCCGTCCGTAATGTTCGGCCCAGGTTTCCCGCTCGCCGACCACGGCAGAGACAAGCTCTGCGCCTACCGTTTGACCGAGGTATCCGGCCCCGTGTGTAGGGCTCGACCCTTGTGGTCGACCGGGGTTTCGCGACCTCTAACCACGGCAGAGACAAGCTCTGCGCCTACCCTTGCGCCAAGATTGCCGGACTAGACGGCGCCGCTCTCCAGCATCGAGAACAGGGGATTGTCGGCCACATCCATCGGCAGATGCACCAGCTGTCGCCGTCGCGACGATTCGTAGATCGCCAGCAGGATCTCGAGCGTCGCCCGAGCCGATCCCGCCTCGAGCAGATGTCCAAGTGCGGGATTCTCCAGGCAGTCGATCATCGCCGAGACCTCGCTCGCAACTGCCGAGAACTCCGGCTCCTGCTCGAAGTCCTCCGCCGAGAACAGGGTGGTACTCTCCGTCCCGATGTGGAGTTGCACCAACGGCCCACCATCGACCGGACGATCCCCGTGCAGCTCCAGCCGACCCAGACTTCCATGCATGACGATCCGGTGATACCC
>JBBJOX010000341.1:0-3253 GCA_037724245.1 Thermomicrobiales bacterium
GTGGTCAGCATGTATTTCGGATTTTTCCCGTGGTACCGCGGTCTGTCTGCTGGCGGTGTGGCCAAGGTTGGCCAACTGCAACTAGTGCAACCGGTTCTGAGCATGATCTGGGCAGCATTGCTCCTGCACGAATCGATCTCGCTCGGGACTGCCCTGGCTGCAGTGCTGGTTATTGCGAGTGCCGCACTAACGCGACTCACCCGGGAGTGACCAATGTCGAACCGCATGATCGATGTCGATGGAGCCTCGCTTCACCTGCTTGAATCGGGATCGGGTCGTCCGCTCCTGCTGCTCTCCGGTGGCGCAGGTTACGCCGATTATCTGGAACCGGTCGCCAATCAGATCGACACGATGGCGACGGTCTACCGCCTCGAACCACGCGGGTGCGGGCCATCCATCTGCGATGGGCGCTACGATCTCGAAACTACCCTGAGCGATATCGATGCCGTTCGAGAATCACTACGACTCGAACGCTGGATCGTCTCCGGTCATTCGCACGGGGCGTTTTACGCGCTGGCCTATGCTCTAGCGTATCCCGAGCGAGTCGAGGCGATCGTAAACATGGCGAGTACCGGGTTGCAGAGCGATCGCTCGTGGTCAGCTGCCTACCACGCGGGCGTCGATGCCGGACTCGGCAAGGACGTGCCGGAGGAACTATTCGAGGTCAATCCGGATGTCAACCGGATCGCCAATGCGTCGTACAAGGAGTACGTGCGTCGGCCGAATCTGTGGCGCGAAGTGGCCGATCTGAACATCCCGTTTCTGGCAGTTTACGGTGAAATCGACATCCGACCGATCTGGCCCGTCGAGCAACTCGTTGCCCTGATGCCCAACGCCCGCCTCCATGTGATTCCCAACGCCCCGCACGATTTCTGGTACACCCACACTAATGAACTCGGAAAGGCGTTGCGGAAGTTCATCATCGGGTTGGCGTAAGACCTTGCGGGGGCGGATGAACCACCCCCTACGAGACGATCGCTTTTCATTTCCGTAGGGGAGTTCTTTATGGGCTCCCGCCGTAGCCCGACAATGAGCCAACTGACCGCCGGACAACACCAATCCATTGCTCGATCTCTCGATCAGATCGCAACCGGACAAGGCGGGGATCGTTGACCAATCGGGATGGCCACAGCTGTCGATGCCTCCGGTGCTTGCTCACCAGATCGGCGAATATCGAATCCCGGCTCGCGAACTGACTTCGCCACGTCTCCCGAAACCCGTTTCCGAGATCGACGCGTCGAACAATCCGATGCAGCGATCTCCTTAGCAGGCGGAAGAACTTCAGACCGAGCGGCAGATCGAGCCAGATGATCATTTCGGCCCTGCCAATCACAAGATCGCCAAGATAGCCGTCGTGGTTGCCATCAACAATCCAACCGCAAGGCATGCTATCCAGGACCGACGCGACAGTCGCCCGAAACGCATCGCCCGACGGTACATTTCCGCTTGGACCGTGAAACAGGAGGTCCAAATCGACGACCGGCAACTCCAGCAACGTCGAAAGACGTTGGGCCAAAGTCGACTTGCCCGATCCCGAAGTCCCCTTGATCACGTAGCAACATGGAGCAGATCGATTCATCCTCGTAACGCGAAGTCGATCAGGTCGCGTTTGTTGACGGTGGCGACGGCGATCACGGTATCGGCACCACCGTAGTAGATGTAGTACTCGTCCCCGATCTCGGCGGTGCCGCAGGTGAAGACGACGTTGGGAATGTCACCGACGCGCTCCCACGATTCCTCCGGTTCGAGTATCGGTTCGGTCGGCCAGGCGATCACTTTCGTCGGATCGTCCAGATCGAGCAGCACCACGCCAAGGCGATAGACCAAATCGTTATCGACGCCGTGATAGATCACCAGCCAGCCCTCCGGTGTTTCCAGCGGGGGGCCACCGGCACCGAGCTTGAGCGGTTCGACCAGCCCAGGTCGCGGATTCATGATCGGCTGGAAATCGTCCCAGTGCACCAGATCGTCCGACCAGGCAATCCAGATCGATGGCGGGATCCGGTGAAAGGCGCAATAGCGTCCGTTGATCTTGCGTGGAAAGAGCGCCGCATCCTTGTTATCCGGCCCGGGAAAGACCACGCCGTGCCGTTCCCAGAAATGGAAATCGCTGGTCGAGGCCCGGGCCACCTGAATCGCATCCTCCGACCAGGCGGTGTAGAGCATCTGGTATCGACCATCGATGAAACTGATTCGTGGATCCTCGACTCCCTTCGTCTCGATCGCATCGACGGGAACGAACACTGGTCGAGTTTTTCGTACGAACTTGAATCCGTTGGCACTTTCGGCATAGCCAAGGCGCGACACGTTGCTGCCGACACCCTGCGCCCGGTAGAGCAAGACGACCTTCCCATTCTGCTGGGTGACACCACAATTGAAGACAGTCCGGGATTCCCACGGATGCTGTGAGATCGGTTTGAGAATCGGGTTGCCCGAGTACCGTTTCAACTTCATGGTGTGATCTCTCCTGTACATGCGATTATGACCGGGCAGTGCCGACGGTCAATACCCCTGTCGCGGATCGCGCATGAAGAGAAACGAACCAACTGATTATGACAACATCCGATCTCGCCAACTGGACACCGCGGGCTCGTCCGCAGCGAAACATGATCTCCGGAGATGCAGTGAGGCTGGAACCGGTGGACGACGCGGATCACGCCAAAGCGCTGTTTGCCGCTGCGCAGGGTGATGGTGGCGATCCCGCACTCTGGGACTATCTGGGCTATGGCCCGTTCGCCGACCTCGCCGAGTTCACGCACTGGGTAAGCGAACGATCGCGAAGCGAGGATCCGCTCTTCTTCGCGGTGGTGGACCAGATCAGCAATCGAGCCCTGGGCATGGTTTCGTTCCTGCGAATCGACGAAGCGTTCGGTGTGATCGAAATCGGACACATCTGGTTCGGTTCGGGTTTGCAGAAATCACGCGGCGCGACCGAGGCGATCTTCCTGCTGGCGCGCTATGCCTTCGACGCTCTGGACTACCGACGCCTCGAGTGGAAATGCAACAACGACAACGCGCGATCGAAGCGAGCCGCCGAACGCTTCGGATTCAGCTTCGAAGGCATTTTCCGACAACACATGATCACCAAGGGCAAGAACCGCGATACCGCCTGGTTCTCGATTATCGACAGCGAATGGGAAGCGATCCGGACCGGTTTCGAACGCTGGCTGGCCGACGACAACTTCGATGAGAACGGAACGCAACGGGTGTCTCTGGTCGAACTCCGCGCGGGAGCTGCTACGGAGTAAATACC